>NZ_JBEZJL010000013.1:0-170538 GCF_040651755.1 Actinomadura sp. NPDC048394
CCATCGCGAAGCGACGCCGAAGGCGCCCTTGACTTTGGAGGGGCGGCCCCGTACGCAAGCGCCACCCCACCACCCGAACACCCCTCTTGCGATTCGCCCGAACACCCAACCGCACCAAAGACACGAATCTGGCTGGGGGCAATCCAAACAGCCTTTGGAATGTCGAACTTTGAGAGAACCAGGTCGGGCGCCGACCCGCTCAGCGAGGGGTGAGCAGGCAGAACTCGTTACCCTCCGGGTCGGAAAGGACCGTCCAGGGGACGTCGCCCTGGCCGATGTCGGTGTCGGTGGCGCCGAGCCCGCGCAGCCGGTCGCCCTCCGCGGCGTGGTCGTCGCCGGCGTACGGGCGGAGGTCGAAGTGGATGCGGTTCAGCCCGGTCTTCTCGTCGGGCGTGCGGATGAACTCGAGGTACGGCCCGAGGCCCGTGGCGGAGCGCATCCTCGCGAGATCGTCGGTCACCTCGTGGACGGTCCAGTCGATCGCCTGGTCCCAGAACCGGACCATGGCGCGCGGGTCCGCGCAGTCGACCACCAGCGCCGCGATCGGCCCGGTGTCCCGGTAGAGCTCCCGGGGCTCCAGGACGCAGAACTCATTGCCCTCCGGGTCGGCGAGGACCGTCCAAGGAACGTCGCCCTGGCCGATGTCGACGGGCGTCGCGCCGAGCTTCTGGAGCCGCGCGACCAGTTCCGCCTGATGCTCCAGGGAGGTGGTGGCGAGGTCGATGTGGAGGCGGTTCTTGACCGTCTTGGGGTCCGGCACGCGGAGGATGTCGATGAAGAGCACGGCGGGGTCGGGGTAGTCGACGCCCTCGGGCGCGAGGTTGGTCACGCCGGGGCCCTCGCTGTCGGTGCCCCAGCCGAGCGCCTCCGCCCAGAACCGCCCGAGCGCCGAGTCGTCCCCTGCCTTCATCGCAATCTGAATGAGCCGTGTCGCCATCCGGCGATCCTATGTCCGGACTGGGGGCGTGCCGTTGTCCGGGCTGGCGCGTCGGGCGCGTCCCCAGAACCAGGTGCCGGGCGCGTCCCCAGAACCAGAAGGACCCGGACGAGAACCAGAAGGACCCCGGACGCCGGGGGCGCGCGGCCGTTGCTCAGAGGGCCAGCGTGACGCAGTGGACCTCGTCGGCGCGGTGGCCGGCGCGCTCATGGATGCGCTGGACGGCGTCGGCGTCCGGCGCCTCGGACAGGCAGTAGACCGTGCCGGACTCCGGGTCGGCCCAGGTGTGCTCGAAGACGACGCCTTCCTGGTCCTGGATCGCGAGGTCCGCCTCGTGGGCCTCCCTGAGCTGGTCGCCGGTGAGCCCGGTCATGCCGTGGTGAACGTCCATGAACTTGGTCATGGTTCCTCCCCCGATCTCGACGCTTCCGCCTCGGGGACGGGCTGGGCTCGCGATCAGTCCGAGCCCCGTTCCCGAGCCGATCGGACATTTCCGGCGTAACCGCCGTCACCAGCAGGTAAACCTCCCCCGCGGCGGCCGGCGGCCCCGGAACCCGGCCGCGAGAGGCGGCGGCGCGTCCGCGAAAGGCAGCGGCGTCTCGCATGGCGGACCTGGCGCACGAGGGGTGTCCCGCGGCCGGTACCGTTGTGGACAGCTATGGACGGGTCAGCACAGCGAACGCTGCTCATCACACTCACCGGACGCGACCGCCCCGGCGTGACGTCGCGGCTGTTCCGCACACTCTCCCAGTTCCCGCTCACCGTCGCCGACGTCGAGCAGGTCGTGATCCGGGGGCGGCTCGTCCTCGGGGTCCTGCTCGCCTACACCGAGGGCGCCGACATCGGCCGCGTGTGGAACGCGGCGGAGAAGGTCGCCAACGATCTCGACATGGAGATCGAGCTGTCCACGGGCCGGAACAAGCGGATGCCGAAGCGCGGCGGGCGGCTGCACGTCACGGTGCTCGGCGCCCCGCTGAAGCCCGCCGCGATGGCCGGGATCGCCGGGCGGATCTCCGCGCACGGCGCCAACATCGACCGGATCGAGCGGCTCGCGCAGAACCCCGTGACCTGCATCGAGATGGACGTGTCCGGCGCCGACCCCGACACGCTGCGGGCCGGGCTCGCCACCGAGGCCGCCGAGCAGCAGGTCGACATCGCCGTCCAGCACGGCGGGCTGAGCCGGCGCGCGAAGCGGCTGATCGTCATGGACGTCGACTCGACGCTGATCCAGGGCGAGGTGATCGAGCTGCTCGCCGAGCACGCCGGCTGCCTCGACGAGGTCGCGAAGGTCACCGAGGCCGCGATGCGCGGCGAGCTCGACTTCGAGGGGTCGCTGCGGGAGCGGGTCGCGCTGCTGGCGGGGCTCGACGCGACGGCGATCGACGACGTCCGCGACAAGCTGCGGCTCGCGGCGGGCGCCCGCACCATGGTCCGCACCCTGAAGCGCCTGGACTACAAGTTCGCGATCGTGTCCGGCGGGTTCACGCAGGTCACCGACGCCCTGGTGGACGATCTCGGGATCGACTACTCCGCCGCGAACACCCTGGAGATCGAGAACGGGAAGCTCACCGGGCGGGTGACCGGGCCGGTGATCGACCGGGCCGGGAAGGCGGCGGCGCTGCGCCGGTTCGCCGCGGAGGCCGGCGTCCCGGTGAGCCAGACCGTCGCGATCGGCGACGGCGCCAACGATCTCGACATGCTCCAGGCCGCGGGGCTCGGCGTCGCCTACAACGCCAAGCCCGTGGTCCGGCAGGCCGCCGACACGGCCGTCAACGTCCCGTACCTGGACACGATCGTCTTCCTGCTGGGGATCTCCCGCGAGGAGGTCGAGGCGGCCGACGCCGCCGACGCCGTCCGGCAGGACTGAGCCCCGCAGCCGTCCGGCAGGACTGATCCGCGCAGCCGGTCACTCCCAGCGGGCGGTGGCGGGGTCCACGCCGTGGCGTGCGGCGTTCGCGAAGATCGCGTCGCGGAGCCAGGCGGTGAGGCCCGGCTCGATCCCGTCGAAGTAGGCGGCGAAGCCGGGGTCCTCGGCGAACATCCGCCCCAGGCACGCGTGCATCGCGTGGGTGCAGTCGAAGTAGGTGGACAGCAGCCCGCGGTGCCGTTCGGCCAGCGCGTCCGCCTCGGCGGAGCCGGGGGCGACGCCGGCGCGGCGGGCGGCGGCGAGGGCGGCGTTGAGGGCCTCGGTGCGCGCCGCGACGTCCTTCCAGTCCTGCGGGGTCATCGCGGCGGCGCGTTCGGCGTACTGCGTCCACTGGACGGTGCCGCCCCACCGGTCCCGGGCGTCCCCGACCCACTCGGGCCGCCAGTCGGCGCCGAAGATCTCGACCTGCTCCTCGGGGGTGAGCCGCAGCCCGGCGTCCAGCGCCTCCAGCATGCGGTCGACGGCGCGGGCCATCTCCCGGAGGCGGCCCGCGCGCCGCTCCAGCTGCGCCCGCTGCCGCCGCAGGTGGTCGCGGGCGTCGGCGGACGGGTCGTCGAGGATCCGGGCGATCTCGGCGAGCGGGAACCCCAGCTCCCGGTAGACCAGGACGCGGTGGATGCGGGCGATGTCGTCGCCCGAGTACACCCGGTACCCGGCGGGGGTGTGCCCGCCCGGGCGGACGAGGCCGACCGCGTCCCAGTGGTGCAGCGTCTTCACGCTCACCCCGACCAGCGCGGCGGCCCGTCCGACGGTCAGCCCGTCCGCCTCGGCATGCGTCACCGGCCCAGTGTGCACCAGGCCGGTGACGGGCGCGCTCACGATCGCGGGACCTCCATGCCCGCCTCCCGCATCCAGTCGGCCTGCGGGCCGTCCGGGTCGAGGGGCCTGGCGGCCGTCATGACGACCCGCGCGTTCTCCGGCGTGACGACCTCCAGCTCGACGGAGTTCCACGGCTTGTCGACGGGCCCGCTCGTGCAACCCGGCACCAGCTTTTCGCAGGCCGCGGCGATCTCGTCGATCTGGCCGAGCACGCAGGCGAAGCTGACGCTCACCGCCGGCGCCGCGCCGGCGGGCTCGCCGGGCACCAGCAGGACGTCCTGGAACGCCCAGCGCCGCAGGTGGGTCACCCGGTCCGGGACGGAGAACAGGTCGACGAAGCCGAGCCCGCGGATCCAGAAGTCCTTGGACGCCGCGAGGTCGCCGGTCGGGACGGTGACGAACATGGGCATCCCGTAGATCTCGCGGTAGATCTCCGCCGGCTGCACGCCGGGCGCCGGCACGGGAACGGGGCTGATGTACTCGCTCATGGCCCCCGATCGTCGACCCTCCCGCGACGTCAGGGTCAACTCCGGCGGTGCCGGGGTCGACTCGGCGGCGGCCCGGGGTCAGCTCCGGCGGCGCCCGGGGTCAGCTCCGGCGGCGGTCCGGCCCTAGGGTGACGATCATGCCCTCCGCGCTCGTGCTCATCGACCTGATGCCCCGCATCGTCGCCCTGCCCCTCGCCCCTCACACCGGCGACGAGGTGCTCGCCCGGTGCCGATCCCTCGCGGCGGCGTTCCGCGCGAAGGGGCTCCCCGTGGCGCTCGTGCGGGCCGAACGGCCGGGCGTCGCGGAGCAGCCGCCCGGCAGCGGCCTCGCGGACGGGCTCGCCGGACCGGGCGACATCCTCGTGGTGAAGCGGACCGTCGGCGCGTTCCACGGCACCGACCTCCATGAGCGGCTGCAGGAGCGCGGCGCCACCACCCTGGTCTTCGGCGGGCTCGTCACGACGATGGGCGTCGAGTCGACCGCGCGGGCGGCCGACGACCACGGCTACGAGGTCGAGTTCGCGTCCGACGCGATGTCCGGGTTCGCCGCCGACGAGCACGAGTTCGCGGTGCGGCGGACCTTCCCCCGCTTCGGCACGGTCCGGAAGACCGCCGACTACCTGTGACCCCGCGGCCCGCGCCGCCCAGCCCCGGCCCGGCCCGGAACGATCATCGTGGGGGTTTTCGGGGTAGGAGTGGCGGTGTGCGGTCCCCGGCACCCGCCGGGGCCCGCGGGACGAGTCGGGAAGGCGAGCCGGAGCGGTGCTGAAGCGTGCGCGGTCGGCGTACGCCCAGATCAACGGGCAGTCGGCGCCGTTCTATGGGCTGGCGGCGGCGCTCGCCATGGCGATCCCGCTGCTGGTCGGGTCGCTGACGGGCCGCGGCGCGCAGGGCGCGATGATCGCGCTCGGCGCGTACCTGGTGGCGCTGCGCGCGCCCGAGGGCCCGTACGGGAACCGGGCGCGGGACCTCGCGAGCGGCGTGCTGATGGTCGCGGTCGGGTCCGCGGTCGGCGGTCTGCTCAGCGGGCACACCTGGCCCGCGGTGATCGTGGTGCCGCCGCTGATCGCGCTCGGCGTCGCGGTGCCGCGGATCGGCTCGACGGCCGGGCTCGCGGTGCTGCTGAGCGCGATCCGGCCGCCGTCCGCCGACGTCATCGGCATCGGGCTGCTGGAGCTGATCGGCGGGCTGCTCACCATGGGGCTGCTGCTGGTGCCGTGGCCGGTACGGCGGCTGCGGCCGCTGCGGGAGGCCCTCGCCGAGGCCGCCGACCGGGTCGCGGAGGCCATCGACGCCGTCGCGCAGGACGTCGGCGCGCCGGACCCGAGCCCGCTGAACGCCGTCGAGCTCACCAACCCCGACCTGCTGGCCGTCACCCGGATGCCGGACTGGGAGGAGCGGCGGCGCGCCGCGTCCGAGGCGCTCACCGACGCCCGCGCCACGTACGGGCTGTACCGGTCCGGGCGGGGCCGCGGCGAGCCGACCCGGCCGGAACGGCTGATCGACGCGCTGGGCCGTGTCCTGCACGAGACCGTCACGCTGCAGGCCGTGCTGGAGGCGGCGAAGAACTACCCGCCGGACCGCGAGTGGGAGCTGGAGACGCAGACCGCGGTGTCCGCGCTCGCGGCGCGGCTGCGGCTGCTCGCGGGCGCGATCGCCACCAACGGCGAGGCGCCGCTCGGCGGCGAGGAGTCCGCGGCGGTCCGCCGGATGGGGCGGCTGTCGGAGCAGATCCGGCGCGCCGGGCTCGCCGGCGACGAGGACCTCGTCGCGGTGTCGCTGATCGGGCAGGTGCGGCGCTCCATCGACCGCATCGCCGGTGAGGCGGCCTCGGCGCGCCGCACCATCGCGGGCGGCCTGCGGATCGGGATCGGCCCGCCGCGGATGCCGGGCGCGCCCGACCCGCGGTCGGAGCTGGCCCGGGTGCGCCGCGCCGTCCGCACCCGCTCCCCGCTGTTCCGGCAGCTCACGCGCGTGTACGTGACGGCGGTCGTGTCGATGGCGCTGGCCGCGGGGCTGCACATCCCGCACGGCCACTGGCTGACGATCACCGCGATGCTGAGCCTGCGCGCGACGTACGGGGAGACCGTCGAGCGGCTGGTGCAGCGCGTCGGCGGTACCGCCGCCGGCTCGGTGATCGCCGCGGTCGTGCTGACGCTGGCGCCCACCCAGCCGGTCGTCGCGGCGATCGTCTTCGTGTTCGCGCTGGCCGGGTTCGCGCTGCGGCCGATCAACTTCGCGTACTGGGGGCTGTTCGGAACGCCGCTGGCGATGATGCTGCTCGACTTCTCCGCGCCCGCCGACTGGCGCATCGCGGGCGAGCGGATCGGCCTGGTCGCCGGGGGGACGGTGCTGTCGTTCCTCGCCGTCCGGCTGCTGTGGCCCGCCGGTCACCTGGAGCGGCTGCCGGTGCAGCTCGGCCGGATGCTGGCGGTGCACGCCGACCTCGTCCGGGCGGCGGCGGACGTGGTGGGCGGCGAGCGGGTCCGGCTGCCGCAGGAGAAGGTCGTCACCGCGGAGCGGTCCGCCGAGGCCGTCGCCGAGACCCGGGACCGGCTCACGCACGAGCGGGTGCCCGACACCGCGCTGATCGGCCGGCTGCGCGACGCCGTCCGCGCCGCGCACCGCGTCCGCGACCACCTGATCGCGGTCTCGCGGGTGACGCGGGAGGAGGCCGTCGACGCGGGGCCGGTGCCAGAGATCCTGGACCGGCTCGCCGACCAGCTGGAGGAGGCCGCCGGGCTGCTGGAGGACCCCGACGACGAGGACCTGAAGTCCCGGTCGCCCGCCGCCGAGTTGGAGGAGGAGCTCGCCGACCTCGACGACTACCTGAAGAAGCTCACCAAGCGGCGCCGCGCGGAGATCAAGTCGGGCGTCGGGCGGGAGGAGTTCACGCCGCTGCGGCACGCGCTGGCGCAGGTGTCCGGGACCCGGTACACGGTCCGCTCGCTGCGCCGTGACACCGGACGGGTGATCAACGCGTCGCTGGCGGCGGTCGGGCAGGACTCCTGACGCTTCCGGTCCGGGGCGCCGGAGGGGTCAGTCCTTCGGGGTGCGGAACGTGACGAGGGTGCCGGCGCCGGGCCGCACGTCCGCCCACGCGCCCGGCAGGTCGATGACGGCGAGCGCGCACGTCGGGAAGCTGTCCGGGGCCTGCCCCGTCAGGTCGTGGACGAACTGGTGCACCGACGGGTTGTGACCCACGAGCAGTACCGTCCCGGCATCGTCCGGCGCCTCCGCGACCAGGGACGGCAGCAGGTCCGGGTCGTTGTCGTAGATCTTCGGCTCGAACGCCGTCCCGGCGGCGGGCCGGACGGCGAGCAGGTCGAGCGTCTCCCGCGTCCGCACGGCGGGGGAGCACAGCACCCAGCCGGGGGCGAGGCCCTCCGCGCGCAGCCACTCCCCGGCCGCCGCGGCGTCGCGCCGCCCGCGGTCGTTGAGGGCGCGGTCGATGTCGGCCGTCCCGAAGCCCGCGACGGCCTTGGCGTGGCGGAGCACGATCAGCGTCGGCATGACGCCAGCCTACGGCGCGACCGCCACCGGCAGGCCGCCGCCCTGCGGCAGGCTACGGCGCGAACAGCGCCGCCGGCCCGTCACCTTGCGGCGGGCTACGGCGCGACCAGCGCCGCCAGCCCCCACAGGGCGAGCAGGATGGCGAGCATCCCGCACAGCACCAGGGCGAAGCCCTTACCGCCGGACAAGGCCGGCTTCTCGCCGCTCGCCACAGCGCCTCCCGTTTCCTCGGTCCCGTTCCCGCGTACAGCGTACGACCGGTCCCGCGTGCTCCGGACACCACCCGGGGGGAACGCGGAAGGGGCCGGCGGCGCGACGCCACCGGCCCCTCGCGATCAGGACGGATCAGGACGCCCCGGCCGGGGACTCGTCCGCCTTCCCGGACGCCGCCGAGCCGTTCGCCTCGACCGCGACCGCCTCCTCGGCGGGCGCCGGCGCCTGCTCCGGCGCGGTCGCCTCGACGGCGCCGCCCTTCGCGTCGCCGCCCTCGACCGTGCCCGGGCTCGCCGCCCGGTCGCCGCCCGCGTCGGCGGACGGGGCGATCGGGTCCGCGCGGCGCTTGGAGACGACGATCGCCGCGACGACGATGCCGACCGCCACGACCGTCACGCCGGCCCGCAGCGCGTAGTTGTCGGCGTACGTCACGACCGCGTCCGCGATCAGCAGCGCGACCAGGTTCATCACCTTGATCAGCGGGTTGATCGCGGGGCCGGCGGTGTCCTTGAACGGGTCGCCGACCGTGTCGCCGATCACCGTCGCCTCGTGCGCCTCGCTGCCCTTGCCGCCGAGGAAGCCCTCCTCGACGACCTTCTTCGCGTTGTCCCACGCGCCGCCGGCGTTCGCGAGGAACACCGCCATCAGCACACCGGCCGCGATCGCGCCGCCGAGGTAGGCGCCGAGCGGCGCGTACCCGAGCGCGAACCCGACCGCGATCGGCGTCATGATCGCCAGCAGGCCGGGGGTGGCCAGCTCCCGCTGCGCGTCCCGGGTGCAGATGTCCACGACCCGGTCGTAGTCCGGCTTCTCGGTGTAGTCCATGATCCCGGGCTTGGTGCGGAACTGCTCGCGCACCTCCACCACGACCCGTCCGGCCGCCCGGCCCACCGCCATGATCGCCAGGCCGGAGAACAGGAACACCACGGCCGCGCCGATGATCAGCCCGATCAGCACGTTCGGGTTGTCGATCGACAGGTTGATGCCGTGGTTGAACTGCGAGCCGATCGCGTCCTTCGCGGACTTGGACGCGTCCGCGAGCGCGGAGTTGACCGCCGTCCCGAACGAGCCGAACAGCGCGGTCGCCGCGAGCACCGCCGTCGCGATCGCGATGCCCTTGGTGATCGCCTTGGTGGTGTTGCCGACCGCGTCCAGCCGCTCCAGCACCGACGCGGCCTCACCCTGGACGTCGCCGGACATCTCCGCGATGCCCTGCGCGTTGTCGGACACGGGCCCGAAGGTGTCCATGGACACGATCACGCCGACGGTGGTGAGCAGCCCGGTGCCGGCCATCGCCACCGCGAACAGCGCGACGGTGGTGTTGCCGAAGCCGAGCAGGAACGCCCCGTAGACGGCGGCGCCGATGACGAGCGCGGTGTAGACCGCCGACTCCAGGCCGAGCGAGATGCCGGACAGGATGACGGTCGCCGGGCCCGTCCGGGCGCTGTCGGTGACCTCCTTCACCGGCTTGCGGTTCGTCTCGGTGAAGTAGCCGGTGAGCAGCTGGATCGCGCTCGCCAGCACGATGCCGATGATCACCGAGCCGAGTGCCACCCAGCGCGGGTCGGCGTCCACGTTGTGGATCCCGCCGTCCAGGTCGGCGAACGACGAGGGCAGGTAGGCGAACGCGGCGATCGCGACGAGCACCGCGGAGATGATCGCGGAGATGAAGAAGCCGCGGTTGATCGCCGACATCCCGGACCGGTCGCCGTCGCGCGGCATCACCGCGAAGATGCCGATCACCGCGGTGATGACGCCGATCATCGGCACCAGCAGCGGGAACACCAGGCCCTGCGTGCCGAACGCCGCGGTGCCCAGGATGAGCGCGGCGACCAGCATCACCGAGTACGACTCGAACAGGTCCGCGGCCATGCCGGCGCAGTCGCCGACGTTGTCGCCGACGTTGTCGGCGATCGTCGCCGCGTTGCGCGGGTCGTCCTCCGGGATGCCCTGCTCGACCTTGCCGACCAGGTCGGCGCCGACGTCGGCGGCCTTGGTGAAGATGCCGCCGCCGACCCGCATGAACATCGCGAGCAGCGCGGCGCCGAACCCGAAGCCCTCCAGGACCTTCGGCGCGTCGCCCTGGTAGGCCAGCACGACGATCGCCGCGCCGAACAGCCCGAGGCCGACGGTGAACATGCCGGCGACGCCGCCGGTGCGGAACGCGATCCGCATCGCGGTCTTCTCGCCGCCCTCCTCGCGGGCCGCCGCCGCGACCCGCACGTTGCCGCGGACCGCCAGCCACATCCCGGTGAAGCCGGTGACGGCCGAGAACACCGCCCCGATGACGAAGAACACCGACCGCCCGATGCGCTCGCTCCAGGAGTCGGCGGGCAGGAGCAGCAGCACCAGCGGAATGAGCACCACGAAGACGCCGACCGTGCGGAACTGGCGTTTCAGGTAGGCGCTCGCGCCGACCTGGACCGCGCGCGCGATCTCCTGCATCTTCTCGGTGCCCTGACCCGCGGCCAGTACATCGCGTACCAGACCCGCGGCGACGGCCAGTGCCAGCAGGGCGATCACGGCTACGACGACGACCAGTGACAGGTCGCCGCCGCCGAGATCCACGTCTGCTGCTGCAGTGGCCGGGCTTGACAGGGAAAGCCCAGACATCCGTCCTCCTCGACAGGGGCGTTGCGATCCGACCGTCAAAAGACGATCTTTACCGCCTACCCCGCGAGTCCTGATTTCGAACGCCTCGCACGGCAGCGCGGGTGCCGGGAGTCTACGCAGGCGGAGGGCGAATGAGAAGGGCGCCAGACCCTTAATGAGGATGTCACGGAAAAGCAATCCGCATTACGCCGTAATTTGACCTTTGAACCGGGTCGGCCGTTATTTCAGCAGGTCAGTCCGGGTAAGCACACTATTACCCCGCGGCTGCCTTGACAGGGCCGCGGCCGACGTCGCCCGGCGGCGCGGCGCGCGCCGCTCGTTAATTAAGCTAGGCATTAACACACAATATGTCCAGGCCCAAATCCGGGCGATTCAAGATCATTCTTCGGAGAGAATCTCACACCCTGACGAGTGCTCCGTCCCGGGGGTCCCACCGGCGCCGTTCAGGCGGAGCGGGGGCGGGCGGCGGACTTGCGGTAGCCGCCCGGCGCCACGCCGAACTCCCGCTTGAACGCCTTGGCGAACGCGAACTCCGACGTGTACCCCGTCCGCTCCGCCACCGCGCTCAGCGGGTCGCGCGTCTCCCGCAGCAGCCGGCCCGCCGTCGTCATCCGCCAGCGCGTCAGGTACGCCAGCGGCGGCTCCCCGACCAGCGCCGCGAACCGCCGCGCGAACGCCGCCCGCGACAGCCCGGCGCACCGGCCGAGCGCCTCCACGGTCCACGGCCGCCCGGGCTCCTCGTGGATGGCCCTGAGCGCGCGCGAGATGCCCGGGTCGGTCAGCGCCGCCGCACAGCCGTCCGGGGCGTCCGACTCGTCCAGCCAGGCCCGCAGGAGGTAGAACAGCAGCACGTCGATCATCGGCGGGACGATCCCGTCCGCGCCCGGCCGCCCGCCGGACAGCTCCGCGCAGAGCAGCGCGACCGCCGAGCGCAGCTCCGGATGCCCGCCCTGCCGCGCCCGCACGTGGATCACCGGCGGCAGCCCGCGCAGCAGCGGATGCGGGCGCGCCTGGTCGAGGTCGTACGCCCCGCACAGCATGACGGTCCGCGCCCCCGGCCCCTCGATGGTCAGCTCGCCGAAGCCGCCGCCCCCGTCCGGCCCGGTGTGGAGCCGGACCGGCGTCGTGGCCGGATCGTCCGCGAGGACGTGCTCCCGCCCCGACCGCAGGAACACCACGTCGCCCGCGGCCAGCTCGACGGGCTCGCCCGCCTCGCCCGCCTCGCCGGCCTCGCCCGGCCCGCCCGGAGGGAGGAGCCAGCAGGAGCCCTCCAGGATCACGTGGAATCCGGGGCCCGCGACCGGACGAAGCCTCATGGCCCAGGGGGCGCGCGCGTCGGTGCGAGTCGCCGTCGGGAGGCCGGTCCGCATCGAGGCGATCACCTCGCTGAGCACGTCCATACCCGGAATGCTACGCGACCTGAGACGGACGGACATAAATCAGCGACTGAGAGATATTCAGCGTCTCCAGTCCACTCCGTAGCGTGATTGGTGTCAGGTTCACGCCCACACCAGGAGAGACATCATGCGTGCGGTCACCCAGCGGGCCTTCGGCGGCCCCGAGGTCCTCGAAGTCGTCGAGACCGAGCGTCCCGTGCCCCTGCCGTCCGAGGTCCTCGTCCGCGTCCGCGCGACGGCGGTCAACCCGATCGACGCCTACATCCGGGCGGGCTCGTTCCCGCTCCTCGGCGAACCTCCGTTCGTCCTCGGGTGGGACGTGTCGGGGGTCGTGGAGGAGGTCGTCCCGGGCGTGACGCGCTTCCAGCCGGGCGACGAGGTCTACGGCATGCCGCTGTTCCCGCGGGCCGCCGCCGGCTACGCCGAGTACGTCGTGGCGCCGTCGCGGCAGATCGCGCGCAAGCCCGCCGGGCTCGGCCACGTCGAGGCCGCCGCGCTGCCGCTCGTGGGCCTCACCGCCTGGCAGGGCCTCGTGGACGCCGCCGGAGTGCGGGAGGGCGACCGGGTCCTCGTGCACGGCGCGGGCGGCGGCCTCGGCCACGTCGCCGTGCAGATCGCCAAGGCACGCGGCGCGCACGTCGTCGCGACGGCGAGCGCCCGCAAGCACGACTTCGTCCGGTCGCTCGGCGCCGACGAGGTCATCGACTACCGGACGGCCGACTTCACCGAGGCGACCGGCGACCTCGACATCGTCTACGACGCCGTCGGCGGCGGGTACGGCGAGCGCTCGCTGCGCGTCCTGCGGCCGGGCGGCCTCCTCGTCACCGCCGTGGACCGCGAGGACGCCGCCCTCGCGGCGGCCGCCGCCGCGGCCGGGCGCCGCTTCACGGGCATCACCGTCGAGCCCGACCACACCGCTCTCGAAGCGCTGACGGCGCTCGTCGAGGACGGCCTGCTCCGCCCGCACGTCGCCCAGGTCCTGCCGCTCGCGGACGCCGCGAAGGCGCACGAGCTCGTCGAGTCCGGCAGCACCCAGGGCAAGATCGTCCTCACCCCCTGACCGCCCCCGCGTCGGGCGGGGCGGTGTGACGCGGGCGCCGGGCGCGAGGTCACGCCGGGCGCTGCGGGGTGACGCCGGGCGCTGCGGTGTGACGCCGGGGGCGGGGACGGCGAAGGCCCCGCCGGGGCGGGGCCTTCGCCATGCGGTCTGGGGGACGGGTGCGCGCTGCCTTGCGGCCAGCCAATTCCGCCCGGCCGCGGCCGGGTCAGATGGTCGCCTCGGCCTCCGCGGGCCAGCTCATCCTGATCTGGACGCCCTTCGGCGTGGTGGCGATCTCCACGTCGTCGGCGAGCCCGGCGATGACCGCCAGCCCGAGCTCGGCGGTGCCCTCGCCCAGGTCGAACTCCAGGTCGTCCTCGTCCGGCCGCGCCGGCGGCCCGCCCGCCGCGTCGTCGCCGGGCACGGTGTCGCTCACCGTGACCTCGAAGCGGCGGCCCGCGCCGGTCAGCTCGAGCCGGACGGGCTCGTCCGGGCAGTGCAGGCGGTGCGCCTCCACGGCCCGCGAGCACGCCTCGCCGACCGCCAGCCTCACCTCGTCCAGCAGCGCCTCGGCGACGCCGCTGCGGCGGGCCACCGCGGTCACGATCAGCCGGGCGGTCCGGACGTGGACGGGCAGCGCACTGAAGAACAGTTCAACGGTCGCCATCGTGGTGTCAGGCCGCCTACTTCGCGCCCTTGCGCTTCTCCTCGGCCTCGGCGATCGAGTCGTGGATGCCGAAGACCTTGGTCAGCCCCGTGATCCGGAAGATCTTGAGGATGCGCTCCTGGGTGCAGACCAGCTCCAGCGAGCCGTCGTGCGCGCGGACCCGCTTCAGCCCGCCGACCAGGACGCCGAGGCCGGTCGAGTCCAGGAACTCGACCTTCTCCATGTCCACGAGCAGGTGGAACTTGCCCTTGTTGACCAGGTCGATGAGCTTCTCGCGAAGCTTCGGCGCCGTGTAGACGTCGATCTCGCCCTCCACGTTGATGACGGTGAGGCCATCGTCGGTGGTGTAGTCGTTCACCTTCAGGTCCACAAATCCTCCAGCGCCGTGCAGCACAATCCGATCCCGCCCTCCGGGCTCCGCGGCGGCGGCCCGGGTGGCGAGACATCGCCGTGATTCAACCACGCTCCGGCGCGGCGCACGCACGTTATCGACCAGTCGGGCGAAAGTTCGCGCCGTCCCGTCTGACCTGCTGATCCACAGATGAGCACAGGGGGAACGGGCCCACCGGCGCCGGGGCGTTCCCGTAGTTTTGCCCCGGCTGGCAAACTGAAAACCTGATGCCCGCCCAAAGATCTTCAACCCCTCTCGACCGGCTGCTCGCCGACCCGTCGCGGCGGGACCGCATCACCCATGTGGAGCGCGTTCCCGCACGTGAGGGCCGTCGTGCGGGGTGGCCGTCCTGGTCGCCCCCGCTGCTCGTGGACCGGCTGGCCGCCGCCGGGATCGAGGCCCCGTGGGAGCACCAGGCCGCCGCCGCGGAGCACGCCCGCGCCGGCCGCTCTGTGATCATCGCCACAGGCACCGCGTCCGGAAAGTCCCTCGCCTACCTGCTGCCCTCGATCGAGGCGATCTATGCGGGCGAGGACGACCACCGCCGCGAGGGGACGATCCTCTACCTGTCCCCGACGAAGGCGCTCGCCGCCGACCAGCTCCGCGCGCTGCGCGGCCTGCGCCTCACCCGCGTCCGCGCGGCGACGTACGACGGCGACACCCCGCAGGACGAGCGCTCCTGGGTCCGCCAGCACGCCAACTATGTGCTGACGAATCCGGACATGCTGCACCGGTCGATCCTGCCCGGGCACTCCCGCTGGTCGTCGTTCCTGCGCCGCCTCCGCTACGTCGTCGTCGACGAGGCGCACGGATACCGAGGCGTCTTCGGCTCGCATGTCGCGCAGATCCTGCGCCGCCTCCGCCGGATCTGCGCCCGCTACCACGCCTCGCCCACCTTCATCCTGGCGTCCGCCACCACGTCCGAGCCCGCGTCCACCGCGTCCCGGCTCACCGGCCTCGACGTCGTCGCCGTCGACGACGACGCCTCCCCGCGCGGCCCCGCCACCTTCGCGCTCTGGGAGCCGCCCCTCACCGACCTGCGCGGCGAGCAGGGCGCGCCCGTCCGCCGCACCGCCACCGCCGAAGCCGGCGACCTCCTCGCCGACCTCGTCGTCGAAGGCGTCCAGACCCTCGCGTTCGTCCGGTCCCGGCGCGGCGCCGAATCCGTCGCGCTCGGCGCCAAACGCGCGCTGCACGAGGTCGCGCCCGCGCTCGCCGACCAGGTCGCCGCGTACCGCGCCGGGTACCTCCCCGAAGAGCGCCGCGCCCTCGAAGCCGCGCTCCGCTCCCGCTCGATCGTCGGCCTGGCCAGCACGAACGCCCTCGAACTCGGCGTCGACGTGTCCGGGCTCGACGCCGTCCTCGTCTGCGGCTGGCCCGGCACCCGCGCATCGCTGTGGCAGCAGGCCGGACGCGCCGGACGGTCCGGGCAGGCCGCCCTCTCCGTCCTCGTGGCCCGCGACGACCCGCTCGACACCTTCCTCGTCCACCACCCCGAGGCGATCTTCGGGACGCCTGTCGAGGCCACCGTCCTCGACCCCGACAACCCGTACGTCCTCGAACCGCACCTGTGCGCCGCCGCGTCCGAACTGCCCCTCACCGACGACGACGCCGCGCTCTTCGGGCCGTCCACCGCCGACCTGCTGCCCGATCTCGTCCGCCGCGGGTTCCTGCGCCGCCGCCCCAACGGCTGGTACTGGACGCGCCGCGACAAGGCCTGCGACCTCGCCGACATCCGCGGCGCCGGCGGCGCGCCCGTCCAGGTCGTCGAGACCGCCACCGGACGCCTCCTCGGCACCGTCGACGAGGCGTCCGCGCACACCACCGTGCACGACGGCGCCGTCTACATCCACCAGGGCGACTCGTTCATCGTCCAGACCCTCGACCTGGACGACTCCGTCGCGCTCGTCGAGGCCGCCGACCCCGACTACTCCACCACCGCCCGCGACGTCACCGACATCACCATCGCCGAACGGCTCCGCTCCACCTCCTGGGGCGACGCGACGCTCTGCTACGGCACCGTCGACGTCACCAGCCAGGTCGTCGCCTACCAGATGCGCCGCGTCCAGACCGGCGAGATGCTCGGCGAGAAGCCCCTCGACCTGCCGCCCCGCACCCTGCGCACCCGCGCCGTCTGGTGGACGCTGTCGGAGGCCCAGGTCGACGCCCTCGGCGACCTCGACCTCGCCGGCGCCGCCCACGCCGCCGAGCACGCCTCGATCGGGCTGCTCCCTCTCTACGCCACCTGCGACCGGTGGGACATCGGCGGCGTCTCCACCGCCGTCCACCCGGACACCGGGCTGCTCACCGTCTTCGTCTACGACGGCCACGAGGGCGGCGCCGGCTTCGCGGAGCGCGGCTACGCCGACGCGTCCGCCTGGCTGCGCGCCACCCGCGACGCGATCGCGTCCTGCGAATGCGACTCCGGCTGCCCGTCCTGCATCCAGTCCCCCAAGTGCGGCAACGGCAACGAACCCCTCGACAAGCAGGGCGCGCTGACGCTCCTCGCCGTCCTCCTGGAAGCGGCCCCCTGACCCGCCTCCAGCGCCCCGCTCGCCTCGACGAACCCGAGCCGCGTCAGCCCGCGCTGCCTTGGAACGACCGGGGCCCGGCTAGTTAGGCGCGACGCGCTGCGCCGGGACGGACGGCTGCTCGTCCAGCCCGCGCCGGGCCTGCGCCAGCGCCTGCTGCAGCTTGCGCCGCTCCAGCTCCAGCGTCTGCAGCGACTCCTCGTGCTCGTCCCGCAGATCCCGCAGCTCCCTGCGCATGTTCATGGTGCGCCGGAACCCGAGGGCGGCGATCCCCGCGCCCGCCATGAACACGATGGCGACGACGACGCCGGCCAGGAACAGGTGCCACTGCTGCGTGATGCCGGGCACCTCGTGCCCGAACGCGGTCACGTGGACCCCGCCGGTGTTGTCCAGGATGACGGCCACGGCCGCGACGATGGCGGCGAGCGTGACGACCAACCCCAAAATGATCATGCGGAGGGTCTCCTCTCCCGTGCCGGACGATCCGGGGGATCCGGCTGGCAAGGCAGCCTAGACCGTTCGCCACCTCCGTCCAA
This sequence comes from Actinomadura sp. NPDC048394, assembly GCF_040651755.1. Taxonomy (NCBI): domain Bacteria; kingdom Bacillati; phylum Actinomycetota; class Actinomycetes; order Streptosporangiales; family Thermomonosporaceae; genus Actinomadura; species Actinomadura sp. NPDC048394. The sequence continues at coordinate 17,072 of NZ_JBEZJL010000013.1, forward strand.
GACCGCACCTCCCGCCCCACCCGACGCATCCGGCCGGATGGTCGCAGCGGACGAAGGCGCGACGCGGCTACACGCGTCCCACCGGGGCAGGGCCGGTCACCCGGCTACTTGCGGCGGCGGCCGCGGCCGGAGGAGCGGCGCCTGCCGGCGGGCTTCCCGGAGGCCGGCTTGGCGATCTGGACGTCGACGCCGCCGGTCGTGCCCATGGTGGCCGGACGGCGTCCGGACCTGCTCTTCGTCTTCGCCTTGGGCGCCGCGCCGAGCACCATCGTGTCGCCCGGGCGGGCGCCCTTCGCGGCCGTCTTCACAGATCCCGTCTTGGCGATGGCCTCGGCCCGGGCGATCCGCTCGCGGGCGTTCTTGACCCGCTTGCGTCCGGTGCCGCCGCGCGCGATGCGCGCGGCCATCCCCAGGCTGTTCGCCCCGGCCTGATGGACGCGCAGCCGCCGCGTCCACGTCCCGAGGTGGGCCGCGACGATCAGCAGGATCAGCGCGATCCCGACGCTCTTGCCCCACTGCAGCCGGTCGGTCGCCGCGACGTTCACGGCCTTCGGCGCGTCCGTCGCGATCTGCGGCGCCGGGTAGGTGAGGCCGGGCGTCGCGCCGTCGGGCTGGACGGACGGCAGCGTGACCGGCGACTCGTTATTGAACGGCGTCAGCGGGGTGGACGTGCTCGGCCCGGAGGTCCCGGTCGGCAGCGACGGCGCGGAGCCGGTCGGAAGACCGCCGGTGGCACCGCCCGCCACGGCGCTGGCCGTCGCGGGGGACGAGTACAGCGACCCGCCCGTCCCGGTGGACCGCCTGGCCTTCACGGCGACCGAGACCGATCCGCTCGACCGCGTCAGCGACAGGCTGGCGGAGCAGTTCGTGCCGGAGCAGAGCGACCCCAGCGACCCGGACTTGGAACCCACCCCGGAACCCGACAGGGAGTAGCCGAGCAGGTCGTCCTCATAGCCGCGGTTCCACTTCACCACGACCTTGCTGCCGGACACGCTCGCGGAGACACCGGTCGGCGCCGCGGGCGCGATCCGGACGGTGAAGGTGTTCGAGTCGTAGATCTGCCCGGTGATCGAACCCTTGAGGTAGGCCTTGTACTTGCCGTTGCGGCGCAACTCCAGCGGGGCCGACAGGTCGCCCGCCCAGCTGCTCTCCTTGAGGAACGTGTCGCCGATCCCGGGGCCGTCGACGCGCAGCTGCATCTTCAGCGCGAAGTCGTAGTGCGCCTTCACGGTCACGCTCGACCCGCTGGTGATGACGGCGCCGTTCGCCGGGCTGATCACCGCGGTCGTCGCCGCGTCCGCGGGCAACGCCCCGAGGACCGGGATGCTCATCGCAAGGGGAGCCGCGAGCGCGACTGCACCGATCCTGCGAATGATGGTCACGGCCTCAATCCCTTCGACAGCGTCCTGCAAATCCACCCGCCGAGGACGACGCTCGCGGGGCGCACTGTGCCGAGTGATGACTATGGGCTCAGGGCAGCGTAACGTACTGGACGGTAGGAAAAATCACAGGAAGGTGACAAAGAGGTAGCGGAAACCAGGGCCACCTCACGCACCTCCCTATTGACACTCAGTGCAACGAGTCGCGCGGGGCCAGGTTACGCCGTCTCGCCCCACGGGGCCAGCCCGGGCCCTCGACAGGACACGGACGGCACCGCCCCCGAGCGGCACTCGCAGCGCCACCGTCACCGAGACATCGACGTTCTCCCCGCGCACCCGGCACCGCACCATCCGCGCCCCGGACCGCCTCGCGATCTCCTCCGCCCTCCCGCACGCGTCCGCCGCCCCGTCCGCGACTCGTGCCGCCGCCGCGAGCGCGGCGAGGTCCGCCGCCGCGTCCCCGCGATGCCGCGCGGCCCGCACCCCGCCGACCCCGACGGCCACCACACCGCCGACCCAGATGACAGCCATGAACGCCACCACCCAGATCGTCCCGGACCCCCGATCCCCCCGCCCCCTCTCCACCACCCACCGCCCACCAGCCCAAACCCACCCCCCAACCACCCTCACAACCCCACCCCCCAATACCTTCACGACTCCAACTCCCTCAACTGCCTGAACCTTCGCCCCCCGAACCCCTCCACCAACCGCTGCCACCCCTCTCACTCCCACCCACCACCGCATCTCGCACCCACCCAACGCCACCGCTCACCCTCCACCCCACCGCGACGCCCCACCGCGCCACGCAGCGCATCCCGGCACCGTGGTCCCGGTGGCGGGCGAGCACAGTGGAGGTGCTGCTGCTGGTCAGGTCGGGGTGGCCGGTTCGGTCCCGGTGGTCGGATCTGTTGGGGTGGTCGGATCTGTTGGGGTGGTCGGATCTGTTGGGGTGGTCGGATCTGTTGGGGTGGTCGGTTCGGTTGCGGCCGCTACGTGGGCGTGGACCGTCAGGGGCGGTAGGCCAGTCGCGGCCGGGGGTTCGACCGGGGCCGAGACGTCGACATCGACGGTCGCGGCGTCGCGGCGGATCGTCACCGTGGCGTGCGGCGGGACCGCCTTGGCCACCAGCTCCCGCACCGCGGCGAGGGATTCACCGCGTGCCGCCGCTCGCGCTCCGGTCCGGGCGGCGTCGGCGCAGGTGAGCTGGGCCGACGCGGCGGCCACACCCCAGAGTGCGATGGCGGTGACCAGCACCAGGCTGGGCAGCGCCAGCGCGATCTCGGCCGTCACCATGCCCCGGTCGCGGGCGCCGCGGCTCACCCCGCCATCTGCAGGGCCTTCTTGATGATCCCGGTGAGCATGGTGTGCACCTCCGGACTCTGGACGATCTTGAAGAGCAGGGTCGCGAACGCCGCGGCGGCGATGGTGCCGACGGCGTATTCGGCGGTCGACATCCCGCGGTCTCCGGAAAGGCGTCGCCATCTCCGCACCACCATCTGTATCGCCCGCATGGGGCCTCCTTGTTCTCCTTGTGGACGCCCGGTCGCGTCCGATCCCAGGCTCGTGCGCGGCGGATCCGCCCGACAGGTGAACCGCGTTCTGTGGATAACTCGGCGGGGTCACCACGGCAGGAGGATGGTCGAGGCGATCCCGGCGATCGCCGGCACCACTCCGAGCAGGACGAACGCGGGCAGGAAGCACAGCCCCAGCGGCGCGAGCGCCCGGACGCCCGCCGCACGCGCTCGCGCGGCCGCCGCCGTGCGCGCGACCCGTCGCTGGTCTCGGGCGAGGCGTCCGAGGGTCGGGGCCAGGGCCGCGCCGCTGGAGACGGCGCGGACGGCAGTGCGGGCCAGCGGCGCCAGGATCGGCTCGTCGGTCAGCGCGAGCCATGCCTCCACGGGGTCGGCGCCGAGACGGATCTGGACGGCCACACCGCGCAGTTCCTCACCGAGAGGTCCCCCGACCGCGTCCGCGACGGCCTCGACCGCGTCGTGCCATGGGGCACCGCCGCGCAGGCATGCGGCGAGGAGGTCGACGGCGACTGGAAGGTCCGCGATGAGACGCGCCTGCCGTCGCCGACGCTCGGCGCTCCCGAGCCGTCCGAAGGAGTACCAGACGGCCACAGCGACGACGACGCCCAACGCCCCGCCCATCAGCCCGCCGAAGGCCACCCAGCACAGGACACCGGCCACCGCCGACGCGGCCCGCCGCAACGTGGCCTCGCGTCGCCCGCTCTCCGGATGCCGCTTACCGTCGCCACCCTCCGCATCACGCACAACCCCTGAGCTATCCGGGGCGCGGCTCCACCGCCTCGCCGGCCTCGGCGGCTGCGTTCCTTGCGTGCCCTGCTCGAATTGCCCATCGAGCCTGCGTCCCGCTGTGTTCGTGCCCTTCGGCGAGAGAAAGCCCGCCACCGCAGCGCAGAGCATCACCGTCAACGTCACCATCGTTCCTCCATCTCTAGATGCCTCACAGCACGCCACCCCGAGAAGAGCAGCCACTCCCCGCCCTGCACTCGCTCGCACGTGCGGGGTCCTCAACAGCCGTCGCCCGATGCCACAGAAGCAATGCCGCCCTACCAACACAGCCGAGTCCCCAACGCGGCAGGTGCCCCACCGCCGCCGCGCCGCAGACGCGCGGCGTGGACGCCTGACGTGAACGCGTGACGCGGACGCCTGACGTGAACGCGTGACCTGGACGCGCGGCGCGGACGCGCGGCCTGGGCGCGTGACGTGAACGCGCGGCGTGGACGCCTGGCGTGGACGCGGGTGGCCTCGGCGGTGGTCGCGTTATCGGGGGTCGCATGGATGGTCGTGGCATGGGCGGGAGTCGCGTGGGCGGGAGTGGTACGGGTGGGAGTGGTACGGACCGTGGCATGAGCGCGGGGCATGAGCGCGGGGCATGAGCGCGGGGCATGAGCGCGGGGCATGAGCGCGGGTGGCCTCGGCGGTGGTCGCGTTATCGGTGGTGCGGGCGGTGGTGGTGCGGGCGGAAGTCGCGTGGGCGGAAGTCGTGCGGGCGGGAGTTGTGCGGGCGGGAGTCGTGCGGGAGGGAGCCGCGTAGGCGGGAGTTGTGCGGGCGGGAGTCGTGCGGGCGGGAGTTGTGGGGACGGGAGTTGTGCGGGCGGGAGTCGTGCGGGCGGGAGTCGTGCGGGCGGGAGTTGTGGGGGCGGGAGTTGTGGGGGCGGGGGGTTAGGTGGGGGATTCGGCGGATTTGGCTAGGTGGCGGGTCCAGTAGAGGCCTGTGGCGTTGAAGGCGACGCCGGTGAGCAGGCAGGCGAGGCCGGGGAGCGAGCCGCAGAGGAAGGTGAGGGGATGGGCGCCCAGGGCGGCGGCCATGCCGACGCCCAGGAGCGGCAGCGCGGCGAGGAGGCGGGCCGTTGCGCGGGGGCCCGCCAGTTGGACCGAGACGTCCTGGCGTTGGGCTTCCTCGTCGCGGAGCGCGGCGGCCAGGCCGTCCAGGACGGTGGCGAGGGTGCCGCCGCGTTCGGTGCCGATGCGCCAGCAGGCCGCGAGGAGGCGGAGGCCTTCGGCACCGGGCTCGCGCGCCAGGTCGGAAAGGTGGTCGGGGATCGACGGGGGTGGGCGTCCGGGGCTGAGGAGTTCCGTGGCTACGTGCGGGTCGAGGACGGCGGCCGAGAGGGCGAAGGCTTCTTCGGGAGTGCGGCCGGCGGCCAGTTCCGCGGCCATCCCGTCGCAGAGTTCGATGATCGCGGTGCGGCGGCGGCCGGGGCGTCCCCGGCGTTCCCTCATCGTTTCGATGCGGGTTCGGAGGGCGGGCAACGGACCGCCGGGGGCCGGGGCGGGAGCGACGATGTGGGAGAGGCGCGCGCTGGCGGGGGACGGGCCGAGCAGCAGCCAGGCGGACGCGGCGGAGCAGAGGACGGCGAGCCCGGCAGCGGTGGTCATGGCGTCCACCCCAGGCGAGCCGCGAGGATGTCGGCTCCTGCGCCGGGGACCGTCTGCCCGGCGGCGGTGAACGTGACGGCGGGCAGGACGCCGACCAGGCCGTCGGCGGCGCGGCGCAGCAGGCAGACCTCGGCGACGCGGCGGCGGGCGCCGCCCGGCTCGCGGACCAGGTGGACGACGATGTCGAGCGCGGCGGCGAGCTGGCTGTGGACCGCCTCACGGGAGAGGCCGGCGGCGCAGGCCAGCGCCTCCAGGCGGGCCGGCACGTCGGCGGCGGTGTTGGCGTGCAGGGTGCCGCAGCCGCCTTCATGGCCGGTGTTCAATGCCTGCAGAAGTACTACAACTTCAGGGCCTCTCACCTCGCCTACCACCAGGCGGTCGGGGCGCATGCGGAGGGCTTGGCGGACGAGGTCGTTCAGCGTGACGCCGCCTGCGCCCTCCACGTTGGGCGGGCGGGCTTCGAGGCGGACGACGTGGGGGTGCGCCGGGCGCAGCTCGGCCGAGTCTTCGACCAGCACCAGCCGCTCCCCAGGGTCGGTCAGCGAGAGGAGGCTGCTCAAAAGCGTGGTCTTTCCCGTTCCGGTTCCTCCGGTGATGAGGAAGGCGGTGCGGGTCTCGATCAACGCGGAGAGCAGGGCGGCGCCTTCGGGCGGGACGGTACCGGTCGCGACGAGTTCGGCGAGGGTGAAGGCGCGCCGGCGGGGGAGGCGGAGCGACAGGCAGGTGCCGTTCGCCGCGACCGGTGGGAGGACGGCGTGCAGCCGGACTCCGCCGGGCAGCCGCGCGTCGGCGTACGGGGACGCGTCGTCGAGGCGGCGGCCCGCGGCGGCGGTGAGGCGCTGGGCGAGGCGGCGCACAGCGGCCTCGTCCGGGAAACGGACGTCGGTGCGGACGAGCCCGGAACCGGCGTCGATCCACACCTCGCCGGGGCCGTTCACGAGGACGTCCGTGACCTCGGGTGACCGCAGCAGCGGCTCGAGCGGGCCCGCGCCGACGAACTCGGCGCGCAGTTCGTCGGTGAGCGCGAGGACCTCGCGGTCGCCGAGGAGCCTGTCCTCGGCGCGCAGCGCCGCGGCGACGCGTCCGGCGGTGGCCTCGCCGCCCGCGTCGGCGAGCCTGTCCCTGACGGCGGACGAGAGCCTGGTCACGACGCCTCCGCACGGGCGGTCAGGTGGTGCGGCGCTTTCACGCTGCCTCCTCGCGGTACGCGTAGGGCTGGAGGGCGAGGTCGGCGAGGAGGCGGGCGCAGAAGTCGGCGAGGGGGCCGCGGCGGCAGGCGCGGGCGAGGCCGCCCTCCTCGATCGCGGCGGGGAGGCGGCGGTCGCGTTCGTAGACGCCGACGACGGGGAGGCCGAGGGCCTGCGTGACCGCGCCGGGGGTCAGGCCGCCCGGGGACGGGCCCTGCACGACGAGGCGGAGGTCGGGGGTGTCGCGGCGCAGGGCGGCGGCGAGGCCGTCGGCGGCGACGGTGGCGCGGACCTCGGCCGGGACGAGCAGGAACGTGACGTCGGCGGTGCGCAGCGCGGCACGGCCGATGTCGCCGGGGAAGCGGGGCACGTCGGCGATGATCAGGTCGTAGCCGCGGGCGGCGGCGTCGAGCAGGGAGACGACGGCCGCGTCGGCGATGGGGACGGACTCGCCGCGCCGCCAGGACAGCACGGACAGGTCGCCGGAGGACGGCAGCGTGTCGCGGAGGGTCGCGGCGTTCAGCCGGCCGTGCCGCTCGGCCAGGTCGGGCCAGCGGGCGCCTTCGTGGCCTTCGAGCCCGAGCATGAGGTCGACGCCGCCGCCGAGGGGGTCGGCGTCAACGAGGAGGGTGCGCAGGCCGCTGCCCGCCGCGGCGAGGCCGAGCGCTGCGGACAGGACGCTGGCGCCCACGCCGCCGCGGGACCCGACGACGCAGAGGGTGGTGGCGCGGCCGGCGTCGGGTTCGCTCGCGGCGGCGAACGCGTCGATCAGCCACTGCTCGTGGTCGGGCAGGACGGCCACGTCCTGCGCGCCGATCCGGACGGCGGCCTGGTACGCCTCGGGGGTGGCCGCGCCGGCGACCAGGACGACGCCGCCGCGGCGGGGGAGGCCGGCGGACGCGACGTCGCCGGCGGCGTCGGCGCCGACCAGGACGAGCGCGGGCCAGGTCCAGGCGGCGCGGGCCTCGCCGGGACCGGGGGCGACCTCGGCGTGCGCGTCGGCGGCCGCGGCGAGGCGGAGCAGGGCGTCGGCGGTGGCGGGGTCGGCGGTGATGATCAGTGCCGCGATGTTCATCGGATCCTCCAGTGGCGTTCAGAGGACCCCAGCGTGCGGCGCCGCGGCCGGGCGGCGAAAGCGTTCCGTGAATTGTGGATAACTCTCCGCGTGGCCCGAGCGGCCGGGCCGGGGAGGCCCTAGTGGGCGGGGCGGAGAAGGAGGCGGCGGGCGGGCGGTGGCGTGGAGGATCTGGACACGCCACCGCCCGCCCGCCGCATGTTTGGGCGACCCCCGCCGGGGGGGAGAGCGGGGGTCGCCGAACGGTCCGGCTCCGGGGGGGTAGAGCCGGTCCGTTTTCCCAAGAAAGTCTCGGGGGGAGATCGGCTGAGCCGTTAGCAAGGCCGGTCTATAGGAGAGGCAAACTCGTTGCCTCCAGTCTAAGCAGATACAACATATGCTGCCCGACCGCCGCGAGTTCCGTCGAGTCGCAAAGTCGCCCGGAGGGCGGCGTTTATCCTCATCTGTCGATGCCGCCCCCCTCCGGATCCCCGTGCCGGACGGAGGAGCGGGCACCACAGGGGCCGTCCCCGCCCATACGGAGTGCAACGGGACGGAAGTGGGAGCGTACCGGAGAACCAAAGATTTTTCCGGCCGAGCTCCCGATCAGGGGACCAAAAAGAAACGATCACACTGCGTGATCGTTTTGGCGTCCGCAGCCGCGGTTGCGGATAGCCCGAAATTGCATGTTTCGCCCCTTATCGGGCGAAGAAGTCGGCGCGAGCGGCGCGCCGGACGGCCGCCGCGGACCGTCCGGATTTCCGAATAGGGGCTTGTCAACTGGGCAAATGAGGCGTAGACAGGGTCTACGGACCACGTGTCCGGGCACGGCAGCCGGGCACCCACGCGCGACCAGCCGCGGGAGGCGCGCCGAGACGGGCTTGACCCGATCCGGCGATTGTGAGGTGCACGCTTGGTAACCCGGTGTGACGTGATCGGCGGCGGCGCTCCTTGGCGGGCGCCGTTCGCTGTGTCCGACACCGCACTCCCCGCCACCGCACACCCCGCCGCAAGCCCCGGTGCACAAGCAGCCGCACAGGCCGTCCTATAGGCCGTCAGTCGCCGCGCACGTCCAGGCCGAGGGCCGTCGCGAGCACGACCGCCTGGTACGGGTCGATCACCGCGCCCTTCAGCTCGACGGTGTGCGGGTCGATCGACGAGATGTCGCTGCCGCGCAGGTCGCAGCGGGACAAATCGGCGCGGTGCAGCCAGGCGCCCGACAGGTCCAGGCCGCGGAGCGTGGCGCCGGCGCAGCGCGCGCCGGTGAGGTCCGCCTCGCGCAGCCGGACGTCGGTGAACGACGCGCGCCGCAGGTCGGCACCCGGCAGCCCGGTGAACGACCAGTCCCCGCCGGTCACCTTCATCAGGTCGTACGTGCAGCCGTCGAACATCCCGCCGACGACCTTGCAGCCGGCGAAGGTCGCGTCGAAGAAGCCGCAGCGGACGAACGTGCAGTTCAGGAATGCCGCGTCGGTGTGCGTGGACGCGTTGAACCGGACGCCGCGGAAGGTGCACTCGGTGAACACCGCGCCGGTGCCGGTCGCCTCCGTCATGTCGACGTCCACGAACAGCACGCGTTCGTGCCGCTCACCGGTCAGGTCGCGCGAGTCCCAGTCGGCGGACGCGATGGTGGTCTCGGTGGGCGCCGCAGGGCGCCCGTCCTTCCGTTCGGCCATACCGGCAGCATGGCGTGCCGGGCCGACAGAACGGCCGGCGGGACCGTCAACCCCGCATGAAGGCTTCGCAGATGGCCTGCGAGTCGCGGGCCGCCGCGGCCACGGCGGCCGAGCAGTGCGCGAGCCACTGCGCGACGCCTTCGGACGTCCCCGACGCATAGGCGCGGAGTGCTTCGGCATAGTCGCCGGCCAGTTCCGCATGGCCGACCTCTGGCGCGACCAAGGATTTCGGGTCGAGGCCGCGGGCGACGAGCGTGATCCGCTGCGCGGCGCGGGCGATGATGCCGTCGCCCCAGCCGAACGGCCGCAGCGTCAGCAACTCGCCGTGGACGACGGCGGCGACCACGAGCGCGGGGGCCTTGGTGGGCTGGGTTAGGAGCCCGCTGAGGGCGTCCAGGCGCGCCGCCACCTCCGCAGGCGAGGGCGGGTCGCCCAGCCCGAGGACGTCCTTCACCGGCTGGTCGTCGGCACGGGGACGTCCGAGGTCGGCGCTGTCGACGGCGTCCGCCGCGGCCAGCACGTGCAGCCGCGCAAGGACCTGACGGGGGGCCTGCCGCCACGTCTCGGTCAGCGTGCCGAGTTCCGCCGACACCCGAAGCGCCCCCTGGACGACCGGGTCCGTCGGGTTCTCGGTGGTGCGCAGATCCTCAAGGGTGACCGAGGCGCCTTCCAGCACGGCGGACGCGCGCGCGCCGCGCAGTGCCGACTCCGTGGACACCTCGGCGCTGCGGCGCCGCAGGATGCGGTGGCCCAGCAGCCGGTCCACGGCGGAGCGCGCGTCGGCGACGGCGTCCGCGACGCCGGGCAGGTTCGCTATCTGAGCAAGGGCATCGGTCACGGCCCGACCCTATGCGGTCGCCGGTATCGCTCGCGCAACCCCCCTGCGCGCGCGTAGAACGGAGGCGGTTCCCGAGGCGCAGCACCGGGAAGGCACTGTGTGTCGGGCATCACAGCCATCATCCGGAGCCGTGAGCGCCGGTCGCGCTCTTCCTCGACACTCGGGAATGCGGCCTTGTGGGGGCGGGTCCTTCCTGGTGGAGTGGGGATACCGGGCGACCCCCGTTCAGCTAGCAAGGAGTACGCGTTGAGCCAGAGCCAAGAGACACTGTCGAACCTTCTGCAGGAGACGCGGAGCTTCCCCCCGCCCGCCGAGCTCGCCGCAGCGGCGAACGTCAAGGCCGAGGCGTACGACGAGGCCGCCGCGGACCGCCTGGGCTACTGGGCGAAGCAGGCCGAGCGGCTGACCTGGTCCAAGCGCTGGGACGAGATCCTGGACTGGAGCAACCCGCCGTTCGCCAAGTGGTTCGTCGGCGGCGAACTGAACGCCGCCTACAACTGCGTCGACCGGCACGTGGAGGCCGGCCTCGGCGCCAAGATCGCCTACCACTGGGAGGGCGAGCCCGGCGACACCCGCACGCTCACCTACGCCGACCTGCAGCGCGAGGTGAACAAGGCCGCGAACGCCCTGCTGGAGCTGGGCGTCCGCAAGGGCGACCGGGTCGCGATCTACCTGCCGATGATCCCGGAGCTGCCGATCTCGATGCTCGCGTGCGCGCGGATCGGCGCCACCCACTCGGTGGTGTTCGGCGGCTTCTCCTCCGAGGCGCTGCGCACCCGCATCGACGACGCGCAGGCCAAGCTCGTGATCACCGCCGACGGCGGGTACCGGCGCGGCAAGCCGTCCGCGCTGAAGCCGACCGTGGACGAGGCGGTCGCGCAGACCCCGACGATCGAGCACGTGCTGGTGGTCCGCCGTACCGGCGAGGACGTCGCGGAGAACGAGCGGGACGTCTGGTGGCAGGACCTGGTGGAGCGGCAGAGCGACCAGCACACCGCCGAGCCCATGGACGCCGAGCACCCCCTGTACATCCTGTACACGTCGGGGACGACGGGTAAGCCGAAGGGCATCCTGCACACCACGGGCGGGTACCTGACGCACGTCTCCTACACGCACAGCGCGGTGTTCGACCTGAAGCCGGAGACGGACGTCTACTGGTGCTCCGCCGACATCGGCTGGGTGACGGGCCACTCCTACATCGTGTACGGGCCGCTCGCCAACGGCGCGACCAGCGTGATGTACGAGGGGACGCCTGACACGCCCAACAAGGGCCGCTGGTGGGACATCATCCAGAAGTACAAGGTGTCCATCTTCTACACGGCGCCCACGGCGATCCGCACGTTCATGAAGTGGGGCGACGACATCCCGGCGCAGTACGACCTGTCGTCCCTGCGCGTACTGGGGTCGGTGGGCGAGCCCATCAACCCGGAGGCGTACGTCTGGTACCGGGAGAACATCGGCGCGGGCCGGACGCCGGTGGTCGACACGTGGTGGCAGACCGAGACCGGCGGCATCATGATCAGCCCGCTGCCGGGCGTGACGGCCGCCAAGCCGGGCGCGGCGATGCGCCCGCTGCCGGGCGTGTCCGCGCAGGTGGTGGACGACCAGGGCGAGCCGGTGCCGAACGGCGGCGGCGGGTTCCTGGTGCTGACCGAGCCGTGGCCGGGCATGCTGCGGACGATCTGGGGCGACGACGAGCGGTACATCAAGACGTACTGGTCGCGCTTCGAGGGCAAGTACTTCGCCGGCGACGGCGCGAAGAAGGACGAGGACGGCGACATCTGGCTGCTCGGCCGCGTCGACGACGTGATGCTGGTGTCCGGGCACAACATCTCCACGACGGAGGTGGAGTCGGCCCTCGTGTCGCACCCGAAGGTGGCGGAGGCGGCGGTCGTCGGCGCGACGGACCCGGTGACCGGGCAGGCGATCGTGTCGTTCGTGATCCCGCGCGGCAGCGCCGGCGAGGAGGTCGAGGGCGAGGAGTTCCTCAAGGAGCTGCGCGACCACGTCGCGAAGACGCTCGGCCCGATCGCCAAGCCGCGGCAGATCATGATGGTGCCGGAGCTGCCGAAGACGCGGTCCGGCAAGATCATGCGGCGGCTGCTGCGGGACGTGGCGGAGAACCGCAGCATCGGCGACGTGTCGACGCTCGCCGACAGCACGGTGATGGACCTGATCTCCGAGAAGCTGCCCAGCGCCAAGTCCGAGGACTGACCGGACGGCTTCAAGACGGCCCGTGGCGGGAGCGCGAGAGCGGCGCTCCGGCGCGGGCCGTCGCGCGTCCGGAGGCTTGGGGCGGTGATCGGGCGGGTAGCCTGGTGATCAGGTGTGCCGGGAAGTCTGGTCGGCGATGGACGCCCCCTTCCGCGGCACCGTGCGGGCGGGGCTCCGCGTCCGGACCGTCCGCCGCCTTCCGGGGGTATCTCATGCCACGCCCGTCCACTGCGCCCGAAAAGCGCCGTATCGCCCATGTGTGGCCGTTCCGGCCGACGGTCCGGTACGGCGGGCAGGTCGCCGCGGCGCTGCGCACGGAGACGGTCGGCGGCATCGTCATGCTGCTCGCCACGGTCGCCGCGCTGGTCTGGGCGAACACCCCGTGGGCGGACGCCTACAGGAGCCTCCAGGGCCACGAGCTGAGCCCGCACTGGCTGGGCCTGGAGCACATGGACGTGCAGCACTGGGCGTCAGGCGGGCTGCTGGCGGTGTTCTTCTTCATCGCCGGCCTGGAGCTGCGCGAGGAGCTGGCGCACGGGGAGCTGCGCGACCCGCGGGACGCGGCGCTGCCGGTGATCGCGGCGGCGGCGGGCGTGGCGATGCCGGCGCTGATCTTCGTGGCGGTGAGCGCGGGCGAGCCGGGGGCGCTGCGCGGCTGGGCGGTGCCGACGGCGACCGACATCGCGTTCGCGCTGGCCGTGCTGGCGGTGACGTTCTCGTCCTGCCCGGCGCCGCTGCGCGCGTTCCTGCTGACGCTGGCGGTGGTGGACGACCTGATCGCCATCACCATCATCGCGCTGTTCTACACGGAGACGCTGCACTGGGCGTGGTTGGGCATAGGCGTCGTCCTCATAGCAACCTACGGGCTTCTACAGCGCAGGGACATAAGGTCCCCGTGGCTGTACCTGCCGATCGCGGTGCTCGCCTGGTACTGCGTGCAGCGCAGCGGCATCCACGCGACCGTCGCAGGTGTCGCCCTGGGGATGTTGACCAGCTCGCGGGAGACGCCCGATGGCCGGCCCACGAACGCGGAGCGGGCCGACCACGTCCTGCGGCCGCTGTCGGCGGGGTTCTGCGTGCCCGTGTTCGCGTTCCTGTCGGCGGGCGTCGCGCTCAGCGGGTCCGCGCTGAACGCCGTTCTCGGTGATCGGGTGGCCCTCGGTGTGATCTGCGGTCTGGTGATCGGTAAGTTCGTGGGGGTCCTCGGCGGCGCCTGGACGGCCGTACGGGTCGGCCTGGCGACGCTCGGGGAGGACCTGCGCTGGCGGGAGATCGCGGGAGTCGCGATGCTCGCCGGGGTGGGTTTCACCGTTTCCCTGCTGATCGGCGGTTTGGCCTATACCGACCCGTCCCGATTCGAGAGAGTGACGACTGCGGTCCTGATCGCGAGCATCATCGCCTCGGCGGCCGCCGCCGTCGTCTTCCGGAGGAGGGCGCGCCCGCGCCCGGCGGAGTGACGGCCGACCTGGAATGGAGAGGAGCGCCATGTCCGAGGCACTGCCCGGCGAGAGCGTTGAGGACAAGTCCCTCGGCGAGCTCGTCGCGCTGGCGTCCAGCAACGTCTCCGCGCTGGTCAGGGCGGAGATCGACCTGGCCAAGCTGGAGCTGAAGGCGGACGCGAAGAAGGCCGCCTACGGCAGCGTGATGTTCACCATCGCCGCGCTGATCGGCGGGCTGATCGTCATCCTGCTGTCGATCGCGCTGGCGTACGGGCTCGTCGCCGCCGGGCTCTACCACTGGGCCGCGTTCCTGGTCGTGTCCGGCATCTACCTGGTGCTCGCGGCCGGCCTGATCGGCTTCGGCTACCTGCGCATCCGCAAGATCGACGGGGCGAAGCGGACGCGCAGGACGCTCAAGGACGACTTCGCGGCGCTGCGGCACCGCGGCGACTCGGACACCCCCGCCCTGACGGACTGACCCCTGCCATGTCCGGGCACGACACGTCCCTGGTCGAGGTCGACGGACCGTGGACGCACCGGGCCGTCAGCGCGGGTGGTACGCGGTTCCACATCGCGGAGGCCGGGGAGGGGCCGCTGGTCCTGCTGCTGCACGGCTTCCCGCAGTTCTGGTGGTCGTGGCACCACCAGCTGGTGTCGCTGGCCAATGCCGGCTACCGGGCGGTCGCGGTGGACCTGCGCGGCTACGGCGGCAGCGACAAGCCGCCGCGCGGGTACGACCTGATCACGCTGGCGGGTGACGCCGCGGGGCTCGTGCGCGCGCTCGGCGAGGCCAACGCGGTCGTGTGCGGGCACGACTGGGGCGGGCTGCTGGCGTGGACGACGGCGGTGTACCACCCGAAGATCGTCCAGCGGCTGGCGGTGGTGGGGGCGCCGCATCCGCTGCGGCTGCGGCAGTCGGTGCTGGGCGACCCGCGCGGGCAGGGGTGGGCGACGCGGCACACGTTCGGCTTCCAGGTGCCGATGTGGCCGGAGCGGCGGCTCGTCCGCGACGACGGGGAGCTGGCAGGGCGGCTCCTACGCGACTGGTCCGGTCCGGGGTGGCCGGACGAGCGGACGGAGCGTTTCGTGCGGAAGGCGGTGCAGATTCCGGGGACGGCGCACTGCGCGCTGGAGTACCACCGCTGGCTGATCAGGTCGCAGGCCCGTCCGGACGGCATCCGCTACGCGCACCGTATGCGCACCCCTATCCAGGCGCCCACGCTCCAACTGCACGGTGCCCTCGATCCGTGCACGCTCCCTTCCAGTGCTCAGGGCTCGGGGCGCTACGTGGCGGCGCCGTACCGGTGGAAGCTGATCGAAGGGGCGGGGCACTTCCCCCACCAGGAGCGTCCGCGCGCGTTCGACGCGCAGCTCCTCAGGTGGCTCGCCGACCCGGAGCCCGACAGCTGACGCGGCCCGCACCATGGACGGGCCCCGCGTACGGTTGAGGCATGCGGGATCGTGACGAGTCCGGACGCCCACGCAACGCACGGCCGCGCGACGCGTACGGCCGTCCCCTGCCGCACGGCGCCGCCGGAGTGCCGACCATGCCGGACGACCTCGACATGCCGCCCGCGGAGGCCCTGGTGGAGGCGCAGCGCCTCCTCGACGAGGATCGGCCCTTCCACGCGCACGAGGTCCTCGAAGCCGCCTGGAAGGCCGCTCCGGAGGCAGAACGGGAGCTGTGGCGAGGGCTCGCCCAGGTCGCCGTGGGGATCACCCATCTGCGGCGCGGGAACCTACGCGGTGCGCAAGCACTGCTGAGCCGCGCCGCCGACCGCATCGAACCGTACGGCGAGGCCCCTCCGCACCACATCGACGTGGACGGCATCGTCCGGCGGGCGCGCGCGCTGGCGGACCACCCCGAGGACGCCCCGGTGAAGCTCCGCCTCACCACGCCCTAGGCCCACCCCACCAGGCAGGGCCAGGGCCGGGGTCAGTCGGAGCAGCTCTGCGTGCCGACCGGCTTGGTGAGGGACGCGCCGTCCCTGGCGTCCGGCGCGACCTCCTCGGCCGTCAGCGCGTACCCGGTCGACGGCGTGTCCAGCGCCGCCGCGAAGATCACACCGTAGACGCGGCCCTCGGTGGACAGCAGCGGCCCGCCCGAGTTGCCCGGCTCGACCTTCCCGCGGATCGCGTAGATCTCGCGGCTGACCTGCCCGGCGTGGTAGATGTCCGGGCCGCGCGCCGTCTGCCGGGCGCGGATCCGGGCGGCGCCCGGGGTGAACGGCTGGTTCTTCGGGAACCCGGCGATGATCGCGCTGTCGCGGACCCGCGCCTCACCGGCGAACTTCAGCGGCTGCGCGTCCAGGTCCGGCACGTACAGCACCGCGATGTCGCGCTTCGGGTCGTACAGCACGACGCGGCCGCGGGTCCGGTTCCCGGTGCGGGACTCCACGATCGACGGCCCCTGCGCGCCCGCGACGACGTGCGCGTTCGTCATGATGTGCTGCGGCGCGAACACGAACCCGGTGCCCTCGATGCGGCGCTGGCACTGCGGCGCGGTGCTGACGACCTTGACGATGCTGTTCTTCGCCTCGCGCAGGCCCGCGGTGTTCAGCACCGACTCGTCCGGCGGCGGCACCTGCACCACCGACTCGCCGCCGAGCCCGTTGAAGACCTGCGGGAACTCGCTGCTCTTCACGAACCCCTGGAACGAGGTGAACCAGGTCTGCGCCTGCGCCGGCATCACCCCGTTGATGCCCTTTATGATCGTCGAGCCCTTGACCTGGGTGCGCACCGGCCGGAACTCCGAGTTCGCCACCAGGTTCCCGAAGAACCAGGCGACGACCAGCAGCGACAGCGCGCTGACGACGGTGCCGCCGACCGCGTCCGCGGTGCGCGCGTTCAGCCCGGTCACCCGGTTGCGCAGCACCGCGCCGACCGACGAGGCGATCAGCTGCCCGAGCGTGGCGGCCAGGAACGCGACCACGATGGCGAGCAGCGCCTGCTGCGCGGCCCCGTTCACCGTGGCCTCGGCGATCGGCGGCGCGATGAGCACCCCGATCACGCCGCCGCCGACGAAGCCGACGAAGCTCAGCAGGCTGACGATGAAGCCCTGCCGGTACCCCGAGACTCCGAACAGCACGACGAGCACGAGCAGGATGAGATCGAGAACGTGGTCGTGCAGCACCGCTTCACCGTATAGGGCGCCGGGCCCGCTTCACGTCCCCTCACCGGACCAGTTTGGGCTGCGGCGGATGACCGTGCAGGGCGACGCGGCGCCGGGCCCGTCCGCGCCTGGGATGACGGCACCGTCCTGACCTGCGCGAACTTCGGGGGCGTCCGGAAATGCCCGCGCGGACCCGCCGGAAGTGCCCGCGGAGACGCCGGAAGTGCCCGCGGAGACGCCGGAAGTGCCCGCGGACGTGCCGGAAACCCGTACGGGGGCGCCGGACGTCAGCCGCGGGACGCGAGGCTCAGCACGTCCGGCGGCAGGTCCTCGACGCGGCCCGGGTCCCAGGGGCGGTCCCAGCCGCCCGCGACCAGCACCTGCGTCAGCACCGCCGCGGTGAACCCCCAGACCAGCATGCCGCCGGCGCGGAACGCCGGGCCCATCCGGAGCCCGGACGGGTGCCGGACCGTCAGCCGGTTCGCCGGGTCGGCGAGGTCGGCGATCGGGACCCGCGCGACCAGCGCCACCTCGCCGGGATGGCCGGGCGCGACCTCCGACGGCTCCCGCCACCAGCCCGCGACGGGCGTGACGCGGTGCCGGCTGTGCGACAGGTACAGCTCGGGGAGCGTGCAGAGCACGTCCACCCCGGACGGCTCGACGCCGGCCTCCTCCCACGCCTCCCGCAGCGCCGCCGCGACCGGCCCGTCGTCGCCGGGGTCGATCCGCCCGCCGGGGAACGCGGGCTGCCCGGCGTGCTTGGACAGCGTCGCGGCCCGCTCGGTGAGCAGCACGTCCGGGCCGTCCGGTCCCTCGCCGAACAGGATGAGCACGGCGGCGGCGCGGGCGCCGGGCTGCGGCTCGAACATCGGCGGCACCGGCAGCCGCGGCGCCTCGGCGCGGAAGCGGTCGAGCCACGGCGGGCAGGTGGATGCGGTCTCGGTCACGCCACTCCCAACTCCGGAACGCCCGCGTTCCTTCCCCATGGGAAGGCTCCCGTCACCTTCCCGCGCACGCGAAGACCGCTCACGAGAACGGCGCTCACGAGAACGGGCCGGGCTTGACGAGCTTGCGGGCCGCCTCGGCGTCGACCGGCCCCGTCCCGTAGGACGGGCAGTCCTTGGCGAGCGGGCAGGCCCCGCAGGCGGGACGGCGCGCGTGGCAGATCCGGCGGCCGTGCCAGATCAGCCGGTGCGACAGCATCGTCCAGTCCTTGCGGGGGAACATCTCCCCGATCTCCTTCTCGACCTTCACCGGGTCGTCCTCGGCGGTCCAGCCGAACCGGTTGACCAGCCGCCCGAAATGGGTGTCGACGGTGATGCCGGGCACGTCGAACGCGTTGCCCAGCACGACGTTCGCGGTCTTGCGGCCGACGCCCGGCAGGGTGACGAGGTCCTCCAGCCGTCCCGGGACCTCGCCGCCGAACCGGTCGCGGAGCGCGGCCGACAGGCCCATCACCGACTTGGTCTTGGCGCGGAAGAACCCGGTCGGCTTCAGCAGCGCCTCGACGTCTTCGGGATCGGCACCGGCCAGATCCTCGGGGGTCGGGTACTTCGCGAACAGCGCCGGGGTCGTCAGGTTCACCCGCTTGTCGGTGGTCTGCGCCGACAGGACGGTCGCGACCAGCAGCTGGAACGGGGTGCCGAAGTCCAGCTCACAGTGCGCGTCGGGGTAGGTCTCGGCCAGTATCCGGTTCATCCGCCGGGCCCGCCGCACCAGCCCGATCCGGGTCTCGTTCCGGAACCGGCGCGCCCGCGCCGCCCCGCCCGGCACGGCCTTCCCGGCCCCCGTCTCCTCAGCCATGCGACTCAGACTAGAGCGCCCGGCGGCCGGAGCACGCGAAGACGGCCGCGCCCCGGGCCGTCACCCGAGGTCACCGAGATCGCCCAGATCTCCGAGGTCGCCGAGATCGTCGATGTCATCGATGTCATCGATGTCATCGATGTCGCCGAAATCGCCGAAGCCGGGGAGACCGCCGGGCGGGCCCTGGGCGAGCAGCGACTGCTCCGCCCAGATGGTCTTCCCGTTGGCGGTATGGCGCGTCCCCCAGCCCTGGGTGAGCTGCGCGACGAGGAGCAGGCCCCGGCCGCCCTCGTCGAAGACGCGGGCGCGGCGCAGGTGCGGGGCGGTCTCGCTGCCGTCGGAGACCTCGCAGGTCAGCGTCCGGTCCAGGATGAGCCGCAGCCGGATCGGGCCCTCGGCGTGCCGGATCGCGTTGGTGACCAGCTCGCTCACCACCAGTTCCGTCACGAACGCGGCGTCGCCGATGCCCCACTCCGACAGCTGCTCCGTGACCTTCCGCCGGGCGTCGGCGACGACGGCGGGATCGGCGGGCAGGTCCCAGGTGGCGACCTGGTCCGCCTTCAGGACGCGGGTCCGGGCGACCAGCAGGGCCGCGTCGTCCACCGGCCGGTCGGGCATCACCGAACCGAGGATGTTCTCGCAGGTCGTCTCCAGCGACGCGGACGTCCGGGTGAGCGCGCGGCGCAGCCGCTGCAGGCCGGCGTCGATGTCGTTGCCGCGGGACTGGACCAGGCCGTCGGTGTAGAGGACGAGGGTGCTGCCCACGGGGATCTCCATGTCGACGCTCTCGAACGGCAGGCCGCCGAGGCCGAGCGGCGGGCTCGCGGGCACGTCCACGAAGTCGACGGTGCCGTCCGGGGTGACGAGCGCGGGCGGGCAGTGCCCGGCGCGGGCGATGCTGCACATCCGGGAGACCGGGTCGTACACCGCGTACAGGCACGTTGCCCCGAGGTCGGGGTCCTGCTCGCCGGGCCCGGTGGCGTCCGCCTCCGACGCGAACCGGCCGACGAGGTCGTCGAGGTGGGTGAGCAGCTCGTCCGGGGGCAGGTCGATGTCGGCGAGGGTGCGCACGGCGGTCCGGAGCCGGCCCATCGCGGCGGACGCGTACAGCCCGTGGCCGACGACGTCGCCGACGACGAGGGCGACCCGCGACCCCGACAGCGGGATCACGTCGAACCAGTCCCCGCCGACGCCGTTGTGCGCGCTCGCGGGCAGGTAGCGGCCCGCGACCTCCACCGCCGACTGCTCCGGGAACCGCTGGGGCAGCAGGCTGCGCTGCAGCGCCAGCGCGGTGGCGCGCTCGCGGCTGTAGCGGCGCGCGTTGTCGAGGCAGACGGCGGCCCGCGCGGTGAGCTCCTCGGCGATCAGCACGTCGTCCGGTTCGAACGCCTCGCGGTCGCGGCCGCGCAGGAAGGTGGCGACGCCGAGGGTGATCCCGCGGGCCCGGATCGGCACGCTGAGGAACGAGTGCAGGCCGTGTTCGACGACGGCCCCGATCCGGTCGGGGTTGCCCTCGATCGAGGGCAGGAAGCCGGGATCGCCGAAGCCGGTCAGCACCGGTTCGCCGCTGGTCAGGGCGCGGACCGAGGGGAACGACTCGGGGTAGTGGTCGATGTCGCCGAGCCGCACCGCGCTCGGCACGTCCCCGCCGGCGGACCCGTGCGCGGCGCGCCGCATCACCACGGTGGCCGGGACGGGCCCCGGGCGCGGCTCGCCCTCGCCGGTCATGGAGTCGAGCAGGTCGACGATGGCGACGTCGGCCAGCCGCGGCAGCACCACGTCGACCAGCTCCCGGGCGGTCTTGGTGACGTCCAGGGTGCTGCCGATGGCGGTGCTCGCCTCGTTGACCAGGGCCAGCCGCTGCCGCGCCCGGTACTGCTCGGTGATGTCGAGGACCCCGACCCACACCGCGCACGTCCGGCCGTGCTCGTCCTTGAGCGGGGCGATGGTCACCGACCAGGCCCGTTCGAGCTCCTCGCCGGGCACCTTGCGGTAGGTCTCCCGCTGCACCGGCTCGCCCGTGTCGAGGACCTGGCGCATGTAGCGCGCGAGCGCCTCGAACTGGGGGCCGGGCAGGGCCTCGGTGAGCCGCCGGCCGCGGATCTGGTCCTCGGTCATCTCGAACATCCGGCACATGCGGTCGTTGACGCGCAGGCACACCAGGTCCGTGTCGTGGACGGCCACCGCGAAGGGGGACTGGTCGAACGCCCACTCGGTGATCGGCGCGGACCGCGCCGACCGCGCTGCCGCGCGCCGCTCGGCGCCGGTGCCGCCGCCCAGAGGGGTGTTCGTGTGGGTGTCCAATGCCATCCGCCCCGCAGAAGTCCCTTTTCCCCCGGTTGTCGCAGGTCAGGTTGTTCAAACTACCCACCGATCGGCCGTCGACCCAGGAATCGCCGCAGCCTTGGGCAGGTCGTGACGGAACCGGCTCCGGACGGCACGGGCGCGCCCGGCCGCGAGAACTTCCGCGAAACCCCGTAATCCCGGGCGGTGCGCGCCGTCTCTATCAGCACGTCGTACCCCGCGAAGGAGATCTCATTGTCTGACTTCAGCCAGGTGGTTTCCCTTCCCGTGCGCCGCATCGAGCTCGGGCTGTCCTTCGACGGCTCCGCGCGGCTGGCCGGCGAGCTGCGCGGCGAGGTGCCCGCCGTCGCCGAGGAGGCGGCGCGGCGGATCGAGAAGCGGCTGCCCGAGCTCGTCCGGCCGCACGACCCCCGGTACGCCCGGGGCCTGGAGACGGCCGTGGAGTGCGCCATCGGCCACTTCCTGGACCTGCTGGCCGATCCCGGCGTCTCGTCCGCCGACGTGCTGGACTTCTGGTGGCGGGTCGGGGCCGGCGAGGCCGGCGAGGGGCGCACGCTCGACTCCTGGCACACGGCGATCCGGATCGGCGCCGGGGTCGCGGTCGAGGAGCTCACCGAGCGGGCCGGGCGCCTCGGCTACCGGGCCGACGCGTCCACCATGGCGGGCATCACCCACGCGATGTTCGACTACATGAACCAGCTCGCGGCGGCGGTCTCCGAGGGCCACGCCGACGCGGCGGCGCGGGCGGCCGGGTCGCAGCAGGACCACCGGCGGCGGCTGCTGGACCTGCTGCTGGGCGACCCCGCGCCCGCCGTGCGGGACCTGCGGGAGGCGGCCGGCGAGGCGGCCTGGCCGCTGCCCCGGACGGTCGCGGCCGTCGCGCTGCGCGAGGCCGGGCCGGAGACGCGGCGGCCGTCGCTGCCGCCGGACGTGCTGCTCGGCCTGCACCGCGCCGAGCCGTGCCTGATCGTCCCGGACCCGGAGGGCCCCGGCCGGGCCCGGCTGCTGGAGCGGCGGCTGGACGGCTGGACCGCCGCGATCGGCCCGGCCGTGGAGCTGACGGGCGCGGCGAAGTCGCTGCGCTGGGCGCGGGACGCGCTGGACCTGGCCGACCAGGGCCTGATCGACCGGGACCCGCTCGCCCCGGCGACCCCGATCGCCGCCGAGCTGCACATGCCGATCATCGTGATGATGCGGGAGCGGGACCTGGTCGAGAAGGTGATCGAGCGGCGGCTCGCGCCGCTGCTGGCGGCCCGTCCGGCGCAGCGGCACCGGCTCGCCGAGACGCTGCTGGCCTCGCTGGAGTGCGGGTTCAACGCGACGGCGGTCTCCGGCCACCTGCACGTGCACCCGCAGACCGTCCGGTACCGGTTCCGGCAGCTGGAGGACCTGTTCGGCGACACGATCAACGCGGATTCGGACCGGCTCGAACTGCACATGGCGCTGCGGGCCTGGCTCGCCCTCAACCCGGAGCCGTCCACGCGGGAGCAGCTCCGCTACGGCTGACCGGCGGCGCCGTGCGCGGGAGTGGTCAGCTCACGGCCCAGCCCTGGGCGGCCATTCCCGCGTACGAGGACGGTTTCAGCGTCACCGGCTGCAGGCCCGACCAGCTCGCCTGCAGGTACCAGCCGTCGCCGTTGGCGAGCCGGTACACGCCGCCGAACTGCACCAGCTTCCACACCTGGTTCGCGCCGCCGCAGGACGCCATCACCACGGAGTACTCCTGCCCGCCCTCCCACATGGGACCGGCCGAGAGCTGCCCGCGCGCCATGCATTTCCCCGTGGACACGCTGGTCAGGGTGAAGCCGCCGGCGGTGTTCTTGCGGCGCCAGGTCGTCGCCGAGCCGCTGCAGGAGCGCTGGACGACATCCGTGCCGCTGGGCGCCAGGCAGGACTGGAGGGTCGTGTTGCGCACGCGGTAGGGGCCGGTGCCCGCCGGACCGGCCCCGGCGGGCCCGCCGTTCGGGCCGCCGGGCTGCCCGCGCCCGGCGGGCTTCTTCCCGGACGCGTGGTCGGGCGCCGTTGACGCCCGGTCCGGCGCGGGCGTGCTCGCGGGGGACGCGGACGCGGCGGTCGGCGGCGCGGCCCGGGTCGTGCCGGGCGGGTCGTCGCCGCCACCGCC
This sequence comes from Actinomadura sp. NPDC048394, assembly GCF_040651755.1. Lineage (NCBI taxonomy): Bacteria > Bacillati > Actinomycetota > Actinomycetes > Streptosporangiales > Thermomonosporaceae > Actinomadura > Actinomadura sp. NPDC048394. The sequence continues at coordinate 40,108 of NZ_JBEZJL010000013.1, forward strand.
CGTGGCGAACAGGACGGCCAGGACGCCCGCCGCCGTGGCCGCCGCGACCCCCGCCGGGACGGCCCAGGCGGGGAACGACGCGGCCGGGGCGAGGCCTCCGAACGGGGCGGTCGGGGCGGCCAGCAGCACGGCGCCGATCGGGAGCGCCCGCCGCAGCCGCCCGTTCAGGTCGGCCATCTCCTCCGCGGTACGGCGGCACCGCTCGCAAGACTCCAGGTGACGGCGGAGCGCGCGGCTGCGGCGGCGGCCCGGCCGGCGGACGGACGCGGCGAGCTGCGCGGTGTACTCCGCGCAGTCCGGGTGCCCCTCGCAGCTCGCGGCGAGGTACGCCTGCCGGAGCCCCTCGCGGGCCCGGAAGGACAGCTGGGCGACCGCCCCCGCCTCCATCCCGAGGATCTCCGCGACGCGCTGGACGGGCTCGTCCTCGATGACGGTGTGCCACAGGACGGTCTGCCAGCGCTCGGGCAGCGACCGGAACGCGCGGACGAGGGCGTCCATCTCGTCGACGTCGGGCAGCTCCTCGGGCGGGCCGTCGGCCCATTCGGCGACCTGGTCGGTGACGACGGTGCGGCGGTCGGTGCGGGCCCAGTCCACGGCGGCGTTCCGCACGACCGTGTAGAGGTAGGGCCGGCACGCCTCGCGGGGGCCGCGGCCCTGCCGCAGCGCCGCCAGCGTCCGGGTGAACGCCTCGCTGGCGAGGTCCTCGGCGAGGTACTGGTCGCGGACGAGCCCGCGGGCGTAGCCGAGGACCGCCGCATGGTGCCGCCGGTACAGCTCGTCCGAGGCCCGCTCGTCGCCCGCGCCCGCGGCCGCCGCCAGATCGGCGTCCGGCTCCGCCCCCGCGGTCCCCGCGGTCCCCGCGCCTGTCACCACGACGACATCCAACCCAGAGCACGCATCTGATCACAACCCTCGTAGGTCGCCATCCGCCGCCCCGTAAGACGCCCGAACACTCACTTGATTACGAAGTTTCTGGAAGTTTCCTGAGCATCAGGACGCGCACCTGTGCCCGCCTTAAAAAGACGGGTCTGTTTTTTTATGCTACCGTCCCGGCATGATCTACGACTCCGCACGCTGGACGGCCACCCTCGCGGGCCGGCGCGTGCTGATCACCGGGGCGGCGCGCGGCATCGGCGCGGCGCTCGCGGCCCGGCTGCACGAGCGCGGCGCGCGGGTCGCCCTGGCCGGCCTCGAACCGGACCTGCTCGGCCCCGTCGCCGCCGGCTGCGGCGACGCCCCCTGGTGGACCTGCGACGTGACCGACCGCGACCGGGTCCATACCGTCGTAGACGAAGCGGCGCGCGCGCTCGGCGGCCTGGACGTCGTCGTGGCGAACGCGGGCGTCGCCGCACAGATGCCGGTGATCGGCGGCGACCCGGCGGTGCTGGAGCAGAGCCTGCGGGTCAACGTGCTCGGCGTCCACAACACGCTGTCGGCCGCCGGCCCCCACATCAGCCACCGGCGCGGCTACGCCCTGAGCGTCGCGTCGCTCGCCGCCGCCCTCCACCTCCCGCTGCTCGGCGCCTACAGCGCGTCCAAGGCGGCGGTCGAGGCGCTCGGCGACACGCTGCGCATCGAGCTGCGGCCCTGGGGCGCCAAGGCGGGCGTCGCCTATTTCGGCGAGCTCGACACCGACATGACCAGCCGCGGGTTCGGCACCGAGGCCGCCGCGGCGCTCTCCCAGGGGGCGCGCGCGGCGATGGTGTCGCGGGTCGCGCCCCTCAAGGCCGGGATCGACGCGCTGGAGCGCGGCATCGCCCGCCGGTCCCGCCGGATCGTCGCGCCCCGGTGGGTGGCCGCGGCGCTGCCCGCGCGCGCGGCGATCCAGCCCCTGCTGGACCGGACCGTCCAGCCGAGCCTGCGTCGCGCGCTGGAGATCGCGCGCGAGGAGCACGCCGCCCTAACCACCCCGCAAGCGGACCGCGCGCTGTGAGCGCCGCCCCGGACGCGCCGCGCGTGGCGCCCGGCGGCCGCCGCGACGTCGGGCCGCTCAACTGGCTGATCTGCGCGGTCTCCGGACGGGTCGCCGGGACCGGCCCGCCCAACCTGTTCCTGACCCTGGCGCGGCAGCGCGGCCTGTTCCGCGGCTGGCTCTGGTTCGGCGGGCGCCTCATGCCGGGCGGGAAGCTGAAGCGCCGCGAGACCGAACTGGTGATCCTCCGCGTCGCCCACCTGCGCGAATGCCGCTACGAGTTCGACCACCACGTGCGGCTCGCGCGCCGCGCCGGGGTCCGGGCGGCGGACGTCGAACGCCTCAAGGAGGGCCCCGACGCCGACGGCTGGAGCCCTCGCGAGCAGGCGATCCTCGCCGCCGCGGACGAACTGCACCACCGGCAGGACCTCTCCGACGAGACCTGGGCGCGCCTGCGGGCCCGGCTCACCGAACCCGAATGCGTCGAGCTGTGCATGCTCGCCGGCCACTACGAGATGCTCGCGACCGTGATCACCGCGCTGCGCGTGCGTCCCGACCAGCCCCGTCCGCGACGCTGACCCCAGCCCCCCGGGAGGTCCCGAATGCGCACACGACGGTTCATCACCACGACGCTGCTGCTCGCGGGAACCCCGGGGCTGGCGGTCGCCGCCGGAGCATGGCAGCCCGCCGCAGCGCAGACCACCGCGCCCGTGCGGTTCGCGGCGTCCGTGCGGTTCGCCGACGTCGCCGGCATCCACGTGGAGCGCGTCCAGCGGATCGACGACCGGCAGTACGCGGTCCGGGTCGGCACCGCCGCCCTGGGGCGGGCCGTGGACGTCCGCATCCTGCTCCCGGCGGGCTACGACGCGCTGAAGACCGCCCGGTATCCCGTCCTGTACCTGTTCCACGGGACGGGAGGGCGCGCGTCCGACTGGGTCCGGAAGGGCGGCGCCGAGGCCACCACCGCCGGGAAGCCGCTGATCACCGTCATGCCGGACGCCGGGTTCGACGGCGACGGCGGCGGCTGGTTCACCGACTGGGCGGACCCGAAGACCAAGCTCGGCCCGTCCCGGTGGGAGACGTTCCACGTCGGGCAGCTCGTCCCCTGGATCGACCGCAACCTGCGCACCGTGGCCGACCGGCGCGGCAGGGCCGTCGCGGGCCTGTCGCAGGGCGGGTTCGGCGCGATGAGCTACGCCGCCCGGCATCCCGACATGTTCGGGTCCGCGACGTCGTTCTCCGGCGCCCCCGACATCGCCTACGACCCGGTCACCGCCGCCGGCGCGTACGGCGTGATCTCCTACGTCGCGGCCGTGGACGACGGCGTCCCGCCCGACGCGATCTTCGGCTCGCGGTTCGCCGACGCGATCAACTGGCGCGGCCACGACCCCGCCACCCTCGCCGCCAACCTGCGCGCGACCCGGCTGTCGCTCTACACCGCCACCGGCCTGCCCGGGCCCCTCGACCAGGGGATCCCCGACCCGGCGGCGGTCGGGATCGAGGCCCTCACCCACCAGTCGACGCTGACCTTCCACCGCCGCATCCAGGAGCTGGGCATCCCGAGCCGGTTCGACGACTACACCTTCGGCACGCACACGTTCCCGTACTGGGCGCGGGACCTGCGGCAGGAGATCGGCCCGCTGATGCGCGCGTTCGCCCATCCGGCCCGTCCGCCGGCGAGCGTCTCCTACACCTCGATCGACCGGTCCTGGACGCAGTGGGGCTGGACGGTCTCCCTCGACCGGCGCGCACCCCGGGAGTTCAGCGAGCTCAGCGGCGCCACGTCCACCGGATTCACCCTGAGGTCGAGCGGCACCGCGACCGTCACCACGCCCGCGTCCTACCGCCCGGGCGCCCGCTACACCGTCACGACCGGAACCCGCCGCATCACCACGACGGCCACCGCGTCCGGCCGCCTGACCTTCACCCTCCCGCCGGCCCCGACCGTCCGAGCCGAGATCGCCGCCGCCTCCCGCTGAGGTCAGCCGTCGAGGACGCCGGAGCGGGCGAGGGCGCGGACGTGCTCGACGATCGGCGGGCCGACGGCGCGGAGGGCCGCCATGTCGCCGGACGCGACCGCCGGGGTCACCATCGTCCCGACCGCCGCGACGACGACCTGGCAGGCGAACCGCGCCCGCTCCCCGGTCGCGCCCATCAGGTCGGCGAGCGCCGCCGCCAGGTCGCGCTGGACGGCGGAGCGGCGCGCGACGGCCTCCGGGCCGGCGGCGAACACCTCCACCAGGAACACCCGCGCGTAGCCCGGCTCGGACGCGAGGACGTCCAGGTACACGGTGATCGCCCGCTCGAACCGGTCGGCCGGGTCGGCGCCGCCCTGCGCCGCCTCCGCGAGCCGGTCCCGCACCAGCTGCCCGGCCTGGTCGAACGCCGCCATGAAGCAGTCGAGCTTGGACGAGAACAGCCGGTAGAAGCTCTGCCGGGACACCCGGGCCCGCTTCAGCACGTCCTCCACGGAGGTGCCGGCGTACCCCTTCTCGGTCATCGCCTCGGCCATGGCGGACAGCAGGCGCCCACGGTGGACGCGGTCGACCTCCGCACGGGACAGCGCGTGGCGGCCCCGCGGGAGCCGGGAGGGCGAGGACTGCGGCACCCGATCACGATAGAGCACCCGCCCGCGGCGCCGGCCCGTCCGGAAAACGGGGAAGAGACCGGTGTGATGGCATTCACCGGATGGTCCGTACACTGGGCGAACGGGATCGTGGAGGCGGTCCTGCGTTTCGGCGCGCCGTGACCCTACCTTCACGTACGCGGTGGGACGTACGTCACACTATGCATGTAGGTGTTTCGAGGAGGAGAAGCGTGACCGACCGCGACGTGGACGTTCTGAGCAGAGCCCCGCTCTTCGAGGCCCTCGACGAGCAGGGTGCCAAGGCGCTGCGCGCCAACGTGACGGAGGTGCGCCTGGCCCGCGGCCAGACGCTCTTCAACGAGGGGGAGACGGGCGACCGGCTGTACGTCGTCCTGGAAGGCAAGATCAAGCTGACCCGGACGGCGCCGGACGGCCGGGAGAACCTGCTGAGCGTGCTCGGCCCGAGCGAGATGTTCGGCGAGCTGTCGCTGTTCGACCCGCGGCCCCGCACCGCCAGCGCGATCGCGGTGACCGAGTGCCGGCTGGCCGGGCTCGGGCACGACGACCTGCGGCCGTGGCTGACCGGGCACCCCGAGGTCGCCGTGCAACTGCTGCGCGCGCTCGCGCAGCGGCTCCGCAAGACCAACGACGTGATGGCCGACCTGGTCTTCACCGACGTGCCGGGCCGGGTCGCGAAGGCGCTGCTGGACCTCGCCGAGCGGTTCGGGCAGCCGTCCGAGGCGGGCCTGCACGTGCACCACGACCTCACCCAGGAGGAGCTGGCGCAGCTCGTCGGCGCGTCCCGGGAGACGGTCAACAAGGCCCTCGCGGACTTCGCGCAGCGCAACTGGCTGCGGATCGAGGCGCGCGCCGTGGTGATCCTCGACATCGAGCGGCTGCGCAAGCGCTCCAAGTAGGGGCCGCCCGCCCGACGAGGCCGGCGCCGGCGGCCGTCCCGGCCTCCGCTCAGCGGCGCGCGGAGCGTCAGGGGCGCTCGTCCAGGTAGTCCAGCTGCGACTGGACGGACCACTCGGCCGCCGGCCACAGCGACTTGTCGACGTCCGCGTAGACGACCTCGACGACCTCGCGGGCCGTGCGCGCGCCTGCCGCGACGGCGGCCTCGACCTGCGCGAGCCTCTCGCGCCGGTGGTCGATGTAGTGGTCGAGGGCGGCGAGCGGGTCGTCCAGTTTCGGGCCGTGCCCGGGGAGGATCACGGCCGCGTCCTGGTCGGCGGAGAACGCGCGAAGCCGGTCCAGCGAGCTCAGGTAGTCGCCGAGCTTGCCCTCCAGCACGGTGGTCCCGTAGCCGAGGACGGTGTCGCCGGTGAGGACGGCGCGGTCCGCCGGCAGCCAGAACGTGAGCGAGTCGTCGCTGTGGCCCGGGGTCTCCATGATCCGCAGTTCGAGGCCGCCGGTGGTGACGACGTCGCCCTCGCCGAGCCCCTCGTCGCCGAGCCGGTGCGCCGGGTCGAGGGCCCGCACCTTGACGCCGCCCCCCTTGCCGCCCCCCGCGAGCTCGGCGAACTTCGCGGCGCCCGCCGAGTGGTCGGGGTGGCCGTGGGTGAGCAGGACGAGCCCGACCCGCCGTCCCTGGCCGGCGATCAGGTCCGCGACGCGGCGCAGGTGCTTGCCGTCCTTGGGGCCGGGGTCGACGACGACGACCTCCTCGGCGCCGGGCTCGCCGATGATCCAGGTGTTGGTGCCGTCCAGGGTCATCGCGGACGGGTTCGGCGCGAGCACGCAGGTCGCCCGTTCCGTACCCATCCCATCGATCTCGCTCATATCGCCCATCCTGCCCGAGGCCCGATCGGGGTGGCGGACCGGGTTCCAGCCCAGCGTCTCCAGGTGCCGCAGCACGGACGTGCCGGCCAGCCGCCACATCACGGCCCGCGACCACGGCACCCGCCGCGTCACGCCCCGCCCCCCGGCGTCACGGCCCGGCCCCCGGCGTCACGCCCCGGCCCCCGGACTCGCGCCCGGGCCCCGGCGTCGGCTCGGCGTCATGTCCCGCCCCTAGCCCTTCGGGTAGTACTCGGCGGCCTTCTCGGGCAGCACCAGCCACGCCTCGCCGTCGATGATCTCGGCGGTGGGCTCGTGCACGATGATCTCGCGGGGCGCGGCGAGCGCGTCCGCGACCGTGTCGAACGCGGCCAGCTCGCTCAGCGTCGCCAGGGTCGGCGGCAGCATGAACCATTCACCGGCCTGCGCGCGTTCCACGGCCTCCGCAGGGCGCACCCACGCGACCTGGTCGGCCTCGGTGCTGACGTCGCGCGCGCGCTGCCCCTCGGGCATCGCGGCGACGAAGAACCGGGTGTCGTAGCGCTTCGGCTCGATCTTCGGGGTGATCCAGTGCGCCCACGGGCGCAGCAGGTCCGAGCGCAGCACGAGGCCGCGCCGGTCCAGGAACCCGCCGAACGACTGGGACCGGTCCAGCAGCGCCTGCCGGTCGGCCTCCCAGTCGTCGCCGCGGGTGTCGTCCACGACCGTGTCGCCGGTCGGGCCGGCCAGCAGGACGAGCGTCTCCTCGAACGTCTCCCGGACCGCCGCGCACACCAGCTCGCGGGCGGTCTTCTCGTCGGCCTTGAACGCCGCGCCCCACTCCGCGGGGGACGGCCCGGACCAGGCGAGGTCGGCCTCGCCGTCGCGCGGGTCGACCGAGCCGCCGGGGAAGACGTAGGCGCCGGGCGCGAACGCCATGGACCGCACCCGGCGCAGCATGAACGCCTGCAGGCCGTGCCGGTCGTGGTCGCGCAGGACGACGACGGTGGCGGCGTGCCGGGCGGGGGCGGGCCGCGCCCTGCCGGACAGGATGTCGTCGATCTGGTCCCGCATCGTCTCCGGCAGCTTCAGCCCGTTCACCATCGCCCCGCCCAACTCGTCGCACTCATGGCGGTTCATTCGGACATACCGAATGGCATTCCGTCAACCCCGGCGTCCCGTCCGCCAGGCCCCGGACCAGGGGCCCGGCCACGGGCGGGTGGCGGGCCCGCCGCAGGTCAGGAGACCTCGGCGATCAGCTCGACCTCGACGGGCACGTTGCGCGGCAGCACGGCGACGCCCACGGCGCTGCGCGCGTGCTTGCCCGCGTCCCCGAACACCTCGCCCAGCAGGTCGCTGGCGCCGTTGATCACCTGCGGCTGGCCGTAGAAGTCCGGCGCGGACGCGACGAACCCGACGACCTTGACGATCCGCACCACCCGCGACAGCTCGCCGAGCTCGGCCTTCAGCGCCGCGACGCAGTTCAGCGCGCAGATCCGGGCCTGCTCGGCGGCCACCTCGGCGGAGACCTCCGCGCCGACCTTGCCGGTCACCTTGATCTCGCCCTTCACCAGCGGGACCTGCCCGGAGGTGTAGACGAGCGAGCCCGTCCGCGCGGTCGGGACGTACGACGCCAGCGGCGTGACGACCTCCGGCAGCTCCAGCCCCAGCTCGATGATGCGCTCTTCGGGCGTGCTCATGGCGTTCCTCCTCGTTGAGGCCTCGGGTGCTTGCTGATCAATTATCCGGGCGGCTACGACTGGATCTCGCGCTTGAAGTAGGCCACCAGGTTCTCCGGGTTCGGGCCCGGCAGGACGGTGACGAGCTCCCACCCGTCCTGGCCCCAGTTGTCGAGGATCTGCTTGGTCGCGTGCACCAGCAGCGGAACGGTCGCGTACTCCCACTTCTTCATGGGTTTCAGCCTAGCGATCAACACCTCCGGGGCCCGCCCGAACCCGGCTTCAGAGCGCCGCCACCAGCGCGCCCGCGGCGGCGGCCTCCACGCAGAAGTAGAACCACGTCGGGTAGAAGCCGCCGGAGCGGTCCGCGGCCCATCCGACGAGCCGCCCGGCGGCCATCCCGGCGAGCGCGCACGCCACCGCGATGACGGCGCCCTCCCGGACGCCGTGGACGTCGGCGGCCGCCGCGGCGAGCAGCCCCGCCATCGCCACGCCGAAGCCCCCGTAGACGGCGCGGACCTCCGTCCGGGCGGCCGCCGACCCCAGCACCACCCCGAACGGCCTGATCAGCGCGGCCGGGGCGACGAGGCCGTAGACCCCCATCCCGAGGAAGAAGACCGCGACGACCGCGATCACTGCGGTGGGCATGCTCGACCTCCGGGTCGCTCGCCGAATGCGTTCACCCGGGGATCATGGCCCGCCGCACCGCGCGGGCGCTTTCAGGAACGTGCTGCTTCGTCGGGGGCCGGGGGTCGGTCCGCGGCGGCGTCGTAGTGTTCGCGGGAGGCGCGGATCTCGGCGATGTTGTGCTCGGCGAAATGCCGGACGGACGCGAGCAGCGGGACGAGGCGCTCGCCCAGCAGCGTCAGCGCGTACTCGACCTGGACCGGCACGGACGGGGTCACGCTGCGCGCCACGAACCCGTCCCGCTCGAGCGAGCGGAGCGTCTGCGTGAGCATCTTGGCGCTGACGCCCGGCAGGGCGCGCGCGAGGTCGGCGTACCGGCGCGGCCCCTGCGTCAGCTGGAACAGGACCACCGAGGTCCACTTGTTGCCGATCACGCCGAGGACGTCATGGGTCGGGCAGGCGTCCATGTAGGAGTCGAACGCGGCCTTCGCCTCCTGGCGCCGCTCGGCCGCGGTCATCGTCGTCATGCTGCGGGCTCACCTCCGGGTGCCGATCGCACTCGTAAGTAACCTCTTCCAGCGCCGCGATGTTCCGGGTGACAGTGGGCTCATCGCGGGGGTCCTCCCCGCTCCCTCCCACGTCAGGAACGGAGTTTCGGCATGCGCGCGATCATCGTGGAGAAGCCCGGCGGGCCGGCCGCGCTGGAGGCCGTCGAGGTCCGGGAGCCGAGCCCGGGACCCGGGCAGGTGAGGATCCGGACGGCGGCGGCCGGCGTGAACCCGGTGGACGCGGCGACCCGCGCCGGGCTGCTCGCCGACGCCGGGCTGATGCCGCCGTTCGGGTCGCGCGGCCCGATCGGCATCGGCTGGGACGTCGCCGGGACCGTCGACGCGGTCGGCCCGGACGTCGTCCGGTTCGCGCCCGGCGACCGGGTCCTCGGCCTGCGGGACCGGCTGGACGTCCCGCTCGGCGCCTACGCGGACGCGATCGTCCTGGACGCGTCGGCCGTCGCGCGCGCGCCGCGCTCCGCGTCCCTCGCCGAGGCCGCGACGCTCCCGCTGAACGGGCTCACCGCGTCGCAGGCCCTCGACCTGCTGGACCTCCCGGCCGGGAGCACGCTCCTCGTCACGGGCGCGGCGGGCGCGCTCGGCGGATTCGCGGTGGAGCTCGCCGTCCTGCGCGGGCTGCGGGTCGTCGCGGCGGCGTCGGAGGCGGACGAGGCGCTGGTCCGCGGGCTGGGCGCCGAGTGGTTCGTGCCGCGCGGCGCCCACCTCGGCGACGCGGTGCGCGCGCTCGTCCCGGGCGGGGTGGACGGCGCGCTGGACGCGGCGCTCCTGTCGATCGCGGCGCTCGACGCGGTGCGCGGCGGCGGCGTGTTCGTCGCCGTCAGCGGCGGCCCGGCCGCCCCGGTGCCGCTGCGCGGCATCACCGTCCACAACGTGTGGATAAGGGCGGACGGCGCGCGGCTGGAGCAGCTGTCCGCGCTCGTCGACGCGGGCCGCCTCACGCTCCGCGTCGCCGGCACGTACCCGCTGGAAGAGGCCGCGAAGGCGCACGAACGGCTGGAGGCGGGCGGGCTGCGCGGACGGCTCGTCCTCACGACCGAGTGAACCGCCGTGAACGCCCGAGCCGGGCTGGCCCCGCCTGACCTGGGCTGACGCCGGCTGACCCCGCCGGACGCACCGCGGTCAGCGAGCGGTGCGCCGGCGGTCAGCGTGCCCGCCGAGTCTCTGTGTCGACGGCGACGACGAACGGAGACGACGATGACCATGAACGTGCTGATCTCGGGTGCGAGCATCGCGGGCCCGTCCCTGGCCTACTGGCTGAGCCGGCACGGCCACCGGGTGACGGTCGTGGAGAAGGCCCCGGCGATCCGGCCCGGCGGGCAGGCCGTCGACTTCCGCGGCGAGGTCCACCTGAGCGTGCTGGAGAAGATGGGCGTCCTGGACGAGATCCGGCGGCGGCAGACGCACGGCGGGGCGCTCGACCTGATCGACGCGGACGGACGCGTCCAGGTCAGCCTGCCCGACTCCTTCACCGGCGGCGAGGTGGAGATCCACCGCGGCGACCTCGCCGAGATCCTCTACACGCTGACCCGCGACCGCGTCGAGTACGTCTTCGGCGACTCGATCGCGGCGATGGCCGACACCGGGGAGGGTGTGCACGTCACCTTCGAGCGCGCCGCGCCCCGCGTGTTCGACCTGGTCATCGGCGCGGACGGGCTGCACTCCAACGTCCGGCGGCTCGCCTTCGGGGACGAGTCGCAGTACGTGAAGGACTCCGGCCACCACGTCGCGATCTTCGAGGCGCCGAACCGGCTCGGCCTCGACACCGGCAAGCTGTACAGCGAGGTCGGGCGCGGCGTGTCGGCCTACCCGACGCGCGGCGGCGCCGGCGCGAACGTGATGTGCGTGTTCACCGACGACCGCCTCCGCCCGCACCACCGCGACGTGGACGGGCAGAAGCGCGCGCTGGCCGACCGGTTCCAGGGCATGGGCTGGCACACCGGCACCCTGCTGCAGGACATGTGGAACGCGCCGTACTTCTACTGCGACTCGATCAGCATCGTCCGGATGGACTCGTGGACGAAGGGCCGCGTCGCGCTGCTCGGCGACGCCGGGTACGGCGCGACCTGCGGCGGGATGGGCACCGGGCTGGCCGTCGTCTGCGCGTACGTGCTGGCGGGCGAGTTGGCCGCGGCCGGCGGCGACCACCGCGCCGCGTTCGCCGCCTACGAGAAGGAGATCAAGAAGTTCACCACGGCGTGCCAGCGGGTCGCGGGCGGCGTCGGCGGGTTCTTCGCCCCGAAGAGCGCGGGCGCGCTGCGCCGCCGCGCCACCGTGTACAAGCTGCTGACCCGGGGGCCGCTCACGAAGGTCCTCGACAAGCTGGCCACGCAGGCCGCCACGTCGATCAAGCTGAAGGACTACCCGGAGCCGGTCCACGCGGCATGACCGCCGCCCCTCGGCCGTCAGCTCTCCCGGGCCTCCTGCTCGGCGCGGACCATCACGCGCCGCAGGAGGTCCGCCAGGGTGCGGCGCTCGTCCGCGGTCAGGCCGCCGAGCAGCCGGTACTCCTCGTGCCCGACGCCGCCCATCGCGCCGAGCCACGCGGCGCGGCCCTCGTCGGTCAGCTCGACCTGGACGCGCCGCCGGTCCGTCGCCGACGGCGTCCGGCGGACGAACCCGCGCCGCTCCAGCGCGTCGAGCCGGCCGGTGACCGAGTTCGGCGGCATGCCGAGGTCGGCGGCGAGCTCGGAGGGGGCGGCGGTGCCGTGCCGGCCGCCGAGCGCCTGCAGGGTGTCGTACTCGTGCCGGTGCAGGTCGTACTCGACGAGCGAGCGGTCCTTCACCCGCCTGATGTGCTCCACGAAGCGGACCATCCGGGTGACGGAGCCCTCGATGTCGGGATCGAGGTCGGGCAGGATCCGCGTCCACCGCACGATGTGCTCGTCGGTCCGGTCGCGCGGTTCGGCGCCGCCTCCCTGGTCGCGCGGTTCCGCGCCGTCCCCCCGGTCGCGCGGTTCCGGCCCGCCGCTCCTGCTGCCGCCCATGCACGGATCGTACGACCCCCATCACTTCCGTGGCGAATAATTCTTTGACGAATAGTTCGCTGTCGAACTACATTCCGGTCATGGCCCATCCCCTGCGCGGCCGGGACTTCCGGCTGCTGTTCACCGCCCGCGTGCTGTCCCTCACCGGCGACGCCGCCGTGCCCGCGGCGCTCGCCCTCGCCGTGCTGCGCGCCACCGGCTCCACGTCCGCGCTCGCCCTCGTGCTCGGCTGCGCGATGGTGCCGCGCCTGCTCCTGCTGCCCCTCGGCGGCGTCCTCGCCGACCGGCTCAACGCCCGCGCCGTCGCCGTCGCCACCGACCTCGCCGGCTGCGGCGCGCAGCTGTTCGCCGCGCTCGAACTGCTCGGCGGCCACCCCCGGCTCTGGCACCTCGCCGTCGCGCAGGCGGTCGGCGGCGCCGCGTCCGCGTTCCAGACCCCGACGATCTCCCCGATGATCACCGGCACGGTCGAGGCGGGCGCCCTGCACAAGGCCAACGCGCTGATCGGCACCGCCAACGGCGCCACCCGGCTGGCCGGGCCCGCCATCGCCGGCACGCTCGTCCTCACCGCCGGGCCGGGCTGGACGTTCCTGCTCGACTCCGCCTCGTTCGCCGCCAGCGCCGCGCTGCTCGCCCTCGCCCGCGTCCGCCGCGCCCCCGCCCCGGACCGCCCGGACGGCGAACCCGGCCGCGGCATGCTCCGCGACCTCGCCGAAGGCTGGACCGAGGTCCGCTCCCGCGACTGGTACTGGACGAGCCTGATCGCGCACGCGATCTGGAACGGCGCGTCCGCCGTGCTGCTCACCCTCGGCCCCGCCATCGCCGTCGACCGGCTCGGCGGCGAGGGCGCCTGGGTCGCGACGGTGCAGGTCGGCGCCGTCGGCCTGGTCGCCGGCGCGCTGCTCGCCGCCCGCGTCCGGCCGCACCGGCCCGTGCTCGTCGCCAACCTCGGCCTCGCCGTGTTCGCGCTGCCGCTCGCGCTGCTGGCCGTCGCCGCGCCCGCGCCGCTGGTCATCGCCGCGTACGGGCTCGCGCTCACCGGGCTCGGCGTGCTCAACCCGACCTGGGAGACCGTCGTCCAGCTGACCGTCCCGCGACGGTCGCTGGCACGCGTCACCTCGTACGACTGGCTGCTCTCGCTGGGGGCCGCGCCGCTCGGCTACGCGCTCGCCCCGCTGGCCGCGTCCGCGTGGGGCACGTCCGTCCCCCTGATGATCAGCGCGGTGCTGGTCGGCGGGAGCTGCCTGGGGACGGCCGCGGTCCCCGGCGTCCGCGCCCTGACCATGCCGAACGCCCCCGAGCCCGAACCCGAGCCCGTCCCCGCCCCCGCGGCTCCCTGAGGCACGCGCGGGGACGGTGGACGGCGGAGCGTCAGAAGTCGGTGGGGGGCTCCTCCTCAGGGGCGCCCCCGCCGGCCGGCCGGTCGCCGCCCGCGATGCCGCGCCGCTCGCCCTCGCGAGGACCCTGCACCTCGTCGGACCGCTCGCCGCGCGCCAGCCCGTGGTGCGGACGCGGGTCGTCCAGCCCGATGACCGGCGGGACGTCCTCCGCCGACTCCAGCGTCGACGGCTGCTCGGCCGCCTTCGCCAGGTCCTCCTCCGCCTTCGCGAGCCGCTCCCGCAGGTCGAGGCGGTTCGCCGCGGACTGGGACCCGCCGTCCCCGCCGCCGCTCATCTTGTCGAAGAACCGCAGGATCTCCACCGGCAGCGGCATCACCAGCGTGCTGTTCTTCTCCGCCGACACCTCCACGACCGTCTGCAGCAGCCGCAGCTGCAGCGCCGCCGGGTCCTGCGACATGATCTCCGCCGCCGCGGCCAGCCGCTTGGACGCCTGGAACTCGCCGTCCGCCGTGATGATGCGGGCGCGCCGCTCCCGCTCCGCCTCCGCCTGCCGGGCCATCGACCGCTTCATGCCCTCCGGCAGCGAGACGTCCTTGATCTCCACCCGCTCGATCAGGATCCCCCACGGGTCCTGGGTGATCTCGTCGATGATCGAGCGCAGCCGGACGTTGATCTTCTCCCGCTCGCCGAGCAGCTCCTGCATGTCCGCCTGGCCGATCGCCGACCGCAGCGACGTCTGCGCCACCTGCGAGATCGCGTAGCCGTAGTTCTGCACGTTCACGATCGCCTTCACCGGGTCCACCACCCGGAAGTAGACGACCGCGTCGACCCGGACGCTCACGTTGTCCTGGGTGATGCCGTCCTGCGCCGGCACCCCCATCGTGACCGTCTGCTGGTTCACCTTCTGCATCCGCTCGATGTACGGGATGATCGCCGTCAGCCCGGGCCGGCGGACGGCGCCGGGCCGCAGCTGCCCGCCGCGCTGCACCTGGCCGAACCGGAACACGATGCCGTGCTCGAACTGCTGCACGACCCGCAGCGACGAGGCGAGCGTGATCAAACCGCCCACCACGACGATCAGCACAATGATCAGGGCCACCGCTGCCATCACGGGCCACCTTTCCGACGTGGACGGTCCGGACCCGCCCGGGTCCGGACGTACCGGCCCGAGGACCGGTCTCACGTTTCCCAGCTAACCTCGCGGGCACGCCCGGCACAACGGCCCCGGCGAGCGATCTACCCACGGGTACGGCACCGTGTCAGGGATCACTTGCATCAGGGAGGGCGCCCTCTCAAGTCCTTGCCGAGTGAACGATATGGTCGATCGGGTGAGCGCGAGAGACACCGACTGGGACGGCGTACGCCTCCATGTCGTCACCGGCAAGGGCGGCACGGGCAAGACGACCGTCGCTGCCGCACTCGCCCTGGCCCTGGCCGCCGGCGGCCGCAAGGTCCTGCTCGTCGAGGTGGAGGGCCGGCAGGGCATCGCCCAGCTCTTCGACTGCCCGCCGCTGCCCTACGAGGAGCGCCGCGTCGCCGTCGCCCCGGACGGCGGGGACGTCTACGCGCTCGCCGTCGACACCGAAGAGGCGCTCATCGAGTACCTCGAGATGTTCTACAACCTCAAGCGCGCCGGGAAGGCGATGACCAAGCTCGGCATCGTCGACTTCGTCACCACGATCGCCCCCGGCCTGCGCGACGTGATCCTCACCGGCAAGACCTCCGAGTCCGTGCGGCGCAGGAAGAAGGACGGCTCGTTCATCTACGACGCCGTCGTCATGGACGCCCCGCCCACCGGCCGGATCACCAAGTTCCTCAACGTCAACGACGAGGTCTCCGGGCTCGCGAAGGTCGGCCCGGTCCGCAACCACGCCGACACCGTGATGAAGGTCGTGCGCAGCCCCGAGACCGCCGTCCACTTCGTCACGCTGCTGGAGGAGATGCCCGTCCAGGAGACGATGGACGGCATCCGCGAGCTCACCGAGGTGGGGCTGCCCGTCGGCGGCGTCATCGTCAACATGGAGCACCAGCCGGTGCTGTCCGAGGACGACCTCGCCGCGGCCGCCGCCGGCGCCCTCGACACCGACGAGATCCTGCGCGGCGTGAAGGCCGCCGGGCTGGAGCACGACGCCGAGTCCATCGCCGCGGTCCTGGCCGCCGAGGCCGGCGAGCACGCCCGCCGCACCGCGCTGCAGCGCCGCGAGAAGGAGCGGCTGGAGTCCGTCGACCGGCCCCGCTACACGCTGCCGATGCTGTCCGACGGCATGGACCTCGCCGGCCTGTACGACCTGGCCGCCGCGCTGCGCGCGCAAGGTGCCGCTTGATGGGGGAGAGGCTCGTGACCGGCAAGAACCCGCCCGCGCTGGACGTCGACGCGCTGCTCGACGACCCGCGCACCAAGATCATCGTGTGCTGCGGGTCCGGCGGCGTGGGCAAGACCACCACCGCCGCGGCCCTCGGCGTGCGGGCCGCCGAGCGCGGCCGCGACGTCGTCGTCCTCACCGTCGACCCGGCGCGCCGCCTCGCCCAGTCCATGGGCCTGTCCGAGCTGGACAACAACCCGCGCAAGATCGAGATCGACGGCGACGGCGAGCTGCACGCCATGATGCTCGACATGAAGCGCACCTTCGACGAGATCGTCGAGGCGCACGCCGACCCGGACCGGGCCAAGCAGATCCTCGCCAACCCCTTCTACCAGTCGCTCTCCTCGTCGCTGTCCGGCACGCAGGAGTACATGGCGATGGAGAAGCTCGGGCAGCTGCACCGCTCCGGCGCCTGGGACCTGATCATCGTCGACACCCCGCCGTCCCGCAACGCCCTCGACTTCCTGGACGCCCCCGAGCGGATGGGCCGCTTCCTCGACGGCCGCTTCATGAAGATCCTCGCCGCCCCCGCCAAGACCGGCGGCCGGTTCGGCGTCAAGGTGATCAGCGCCGGGTTCGGCATGTTCACCGGCGCGATCAACAAGGTCCTCGGCGTCCAGCTGCTCCGCGACGTGCAGACGTTCGTGGCCGCGTTCGACACGATGTTCGGCGGGTTCCGCGAGCGCGCCGAGAAGACGTTCAAGTTGCTGCAGACCCCCGGCACCGCGTTCCTCGTCGTCGCCGCGCCGGAGCCGGACGCGCTGCGCGAGGCGTCCTACTTCGTGGAACGGCTCGCCGAGGAGCGGATGCCGCTCGCCGGGCTCGTCGTCAACCGCGTCCACGAGTCCGCCGCGGACGGGCTGTCCGCCGCGCGCAGCCAGGCCGCGGCCGAGACGCTGGAGGAGCGCGGCGAGCACACGCTGACCGCCGCGCTGCTGCGCCTGCACACCGACCGCATGCAGCTCGCCGCTCGCGAGGAGCGCCTCCGCGACCACTTCGCGTCGACGCACCCGACGGTCCCGGTCACCGCCGTCCCCGCGCAGGCCGAGGACGTCCACGACCTCGAAGGCCTCCGCCAGGTCGGCGAGGACCTCTCAGCACTCCCCGAAACCCGCACCAAGCACCCCGCCTAACCCCGCCCCAACGCGCCCACGTAGCGGCCCCGCCTAATGCGAGCGGGCCACCACCACACCCGCCTAACGCGCCGCGCCAACAAGCCAGGCCACGCACCCGCCTAACGCGCCGGGCCATCGCGTCCGCTTAGCGGGCCGGGGCGGTCTGGAAGACGGGCCAGCCGATCTCGGTGCGCCAGCGGGACGCGTCGGGGGTGTCGCGGCGGCCGACGAGGTAGTACTCGCGCATGGGGCCGTCCACGGCGAGCGCGTGCCGCGACACGTAGGCGGCGAGCGTGCCGTAGGAACGATCCACCTCGTCGGGCGGGCCGTGGTGCGTGATGACGGCGAGCTCCGCCGCCGGCACCTCCCGCGCGACGACGCGGCCCATCGGCCGGACGGTCCCCGCGCACGGCACGAAGATGGTCGCCTCGCCGCGATGCCGGGTGTACAGCTCGTCGGCGAAGACGCCGCCCGCGTGTCCGGTCTCGGAGACGTCCTGCGCGGCGAGCGTCCCGTACAGCTCGCCGAGCGCGCCCTGGAACCACGCGGCCATGTCGGCGACGTCGACGACCTCGGTGATGGACGCGGCCGGGACCGCCGGCACGCTGCGCAGCTCGACGTTCGCGGACGCGTCCGCCGGGGGAGGCGCGAGGAGGTCGCGCAGCGAGGCGACGGCGCGCCGCGTGCGGCCGAGGTCGTCCTCCAGCCGGTGCAGGTGCGCGACGATCCGCTCGTTGCGGGCGTGCACGTCCGGCGCCGCGAGCACCGCGTCGATGTCGTCGAGCGGCATGCCGAGGTCGCGGAAGCGGCGGATGACCTGCGCGGTCGGGATCTGCTCGGCGGTGTAGCGGCGGTAGCCGGTGGCCGGGTCCACGTGGGCGGGTTCGAGGAGCCCGACGCGGTGGTAGTGCCGCAGCGTCTTCACGCTCATGTGGGTGGCGCGCGAGAAGTCCCCGATGGACAGGTACGTCATGCCGCCCATTCTGGGGTCTCCCCTCAGGGGAGAGTCTGCGCCGTTCGCCCGGCTTGACCCTGCCCGTGCGGCAGCGGAGAGCGTCGGTCGCGACGGCCCGCCGGGCCGGACGGAAGGAGACCGACGATGACGCAGGCGACCGACTACGAGCTGCGGCCCGCCACGATCGAGGACATCGCCCGCCGCTACGTCGCGGTGTGGAGCGAATCCGACGCCGGACGGCGCCGCGCCGCCATCGCCGCGCTGTGGGCGGAGGACGGCGTGGAGCTCGTCGAGACCGCGCGGTTCCGCGGCCATGACGAACTGGAGGCGCGGATCGCCGAGGCGTACGACGAGTTCGTGGTCCGCCGCGGGTTCGCGGTGGTGTCGGCGGGCGACGTGTTCGGCCACCACAACGCGGTCACGTTCACCGTCCGCCTCGTGGCGGGCGGCGGTGACGTCGCGTGGGCCGCGCGGGTGTTCCTCGTCCTCGGCGAGGACGACCTCATCCGCTACGACTACCAGTTCACCGTCCAGCCCCTGGAGGCATGACCATCACGCGCGCGCAACACCGCACGCATGCACGTGGGACGCATCTGGGTCGGCGCAGGCATGAGCACGCACGCGGTGCGCCGACGTGGGTGCATGGCGTGAGCGTGGGTAGGCGCGGCGGCAGGCCCGTACCGCATCGGTACGGGCCCGCAGCCGCACTGAGGTGGACCTTCCGGTCACCTGCCGTCTTATGAACGAGCCTTGCCAGACCGTCCGTGCCCTGCCCGCCCGTCGGACGGGCCGTGGGCGTCGTCCCAACCGGCGCCGAGCCGAGGCTCAGCTCGCGACGAGCTCTTCCTCGTCCGCCTCGACCGACCGCTCGTACTCCTCCTTGGCGGTCTCCAGCAGGTCGCGCCACGATCGCACGTCCGGCCGCCGGCGGAGGAGCGCGCGGCGCTCCCGCTCGGTCATCCCGCCCCAGACGCCGAACTCGATCCTGTTGTCGAGGGCGTCGGCGAGACACTCCGTGCGCACCGGGCAGCCGCGGCAGATGAGCTTGGCCCGGTTCTGCGCCGCTCCCTGCACGAACAGGGCGTCCGGATCCGCGTTACGGCAGGCGGCGCGGGCGGTCCAATCCGTGATCCACATCTTGGCCCCACTCCCCTAGGGTCTGTGTCGATTTGCGCTCCTTGGCCGGACGGGCGCGGACGTCAGGCCGCCAAACGAAAGCCGTGGGGAAGAACTTACGGAAGCGAGGGACGATTCAACAGACCCCGATGGGCCCATTCTCGATATAGCCCACCGGGGCCATACCGCCGGAACGGACTAGTTACCTGTAGTTGACGCGCCAGACATGGCGCAGGTTGTCACGAGGGGCACATACCGGACGAACGTCCGGCGCCGGCCGGCCCGCTCCGCCCGGGCCCGGGGGACCTGTCCCGAATGCACTGGTCGTCCCGCGTACCCTAGACCCCGTGCGCGATGCGAAGCTAGATCGGGGTAAGGCCTTCTCCACGCTGTTCAGGCTGCTCGGAGCGGGTGTCGTCGCGGGCGTCCTGGTCGCGTTCATCGCGCTTCCCGGCGTCGGCAGCGCGGGACTGACCGCGCGCGACGCCGCGAACAACTTCGAGAACATGGACAGCGCGCTCAAGACGACACCACCGTCCGAGAAGACGGTGATGTACGACGCGAACGGCAAGCAGATCGCCACGTTCTTCGACAAGTACCGCGAGTCCGTCCGGCTCGACCAGGTCGCCCCGATCATGCGGCAGGCGATGGTCGACATCGAGGACTCGCGCTTCTACAAGCACGGCGCGCTCGACCTCAAGGGGACGATCCGCGCGCTGGCCTCCAACGTCGAGTCCGAGCAGACGCAGGGCGGGTCCACCCTCACCCAGCAGTACGTGAAGAACCTGCTCGTCGACCAGGCGACGACCCAGGAGGAGTACAAGGAGGTCACGGCCCCGACCGTGGGCCGCAAGCTGCGCGAGCTGCGCTACGCGCTCGACATCGAGCAGCACATGACCAAGGACCAGATCCTCGAGGGCTACCTGAACGTCGCGTACTTCAGCGCCGGCGCCTACGGCATCCAGGCCGCCGCCAAGCGCTACTTCAGCGTCCCCGCGAACAAGCTGAACCTCGGGCAGGCCGCGCTGCTGGCCGGCATCACGCAGAACCCCACCCTGTACGACCCGATCCGCAACCCGAAGGAGGCCCGCAAGCGGCGCGACGTCGTCCTCTACCGGATGGCGCAGCTCGGGCACATCTCCAAGGCGCAGGCGGACGCGGAGGCCGCCAAGCCGATCCTGCTGAACCGCACCGACCCGGTCGGCGGCTGCGAGTCCAGCAAGGCGCCGTACTTCTGCGAGTACGTCAAGTACGACATGCTCGACATCCTCTCCAACGGCAAGTACTGGTCGATGACGCCGAAGGAGCAGCAGAACGTCGTCAACAAGCTGAACCGCGGCGGCTACACCATCCGCACCACCCTCGACATGAAGGCGCAGAACGCCGTCGACCAGGCGCTGCGCAGCCACGTCGCGCCGGCCGGCAACCGCGTCGGCGCCGAGGCGATGGTCGAGCCCGGCACCGGGCGGATCAAGGCGATCGGGCTGAGCAAGCGGTTCGGCGCCGGCAAGGGCCGCACCACCATCAACCTGCCCGCCGACTCCCACCACGGCGGCGGCACGGGCGTGTCCGCCGGGTCGACGTTCAAGACCTTCACGCTCGCCGCGGCGCTGGACGAGGGCATCCCGGTCAGCACCACCATCAACTCGCCGCAGACGACGACCGTCAGCGGCTTCCAGCCCTGCAAGTACACCGGGACCATCAACGGGGTGAAGTACAAGAACCAGATGGCGGGCGGCGGCACGTGGACGCTCCACAACGCCGGTGACAGCGAGGCCGGCAACTTCGACCTCAAGACCGCGACCTGGCACTCGGTCAACACCTTCTACGCCCAGCTGGAGAAGCGCGTCGGCGTCTGCGACGCCGTCGCCATGGCCAAGGCGTTCGGCATGAAGCGGGGCAACGGGGAGGACATCGCGCCGGTCCCGTCGCAGGTCCTCGGCAGCAACGACATCGACATGGTCCACCTCGCCGCCGCGTACGCCGGCTTCGCCGCCCGCGGCAAGTACTGCTCGCCGCTGTCGGTCACGCAGGTCATCGACTCCGACGGCAAGCAGCTGAAGCTGCCCAAGCAGGACTGCCACCAGGCCGTCGACCAGGCCGTCGCCGACAAGGTCGACTCGATCCTCAAGGGCGTCCTCACCAAGGGCACCGCCGCCGGGCGCGGCATCGGCCGCCCCGCCGCCGGCAAGACCGGCACCTGCGAGGAGTTCACCTGCGCGGTGTTCGCCGGCTTCACCCCGAACATGGCCGCCGCCACCGCCTACTGGGACTACCGCGGCCCCTGGCAGTACAAGGTGTACGGCGTGTACGGCGCGGACACCCCCGGCGCCATGTGGCAGCAGAGCATGCAGTCCGCGCTGGCCGGGAAGCCCGCCCCCGACTTCAACACCCCGTCCCGCGACTTCGGCGACACCACGAGCGTCCCGAAGGTGAAGGGCATGAAGGTCGCCGCGGCCCGGGCCAAGCTCCTGGGCGCCGACCTCCAGGTGCAGGTCGCGTCCGGGTCCGTGGACTCCGACCAGCCGAAGGGCACGGTCGTGTCCACCTCGCCGGACGCGGGCACCGAGGTCCCGCCCGGCACCACCGTCATCCTGTACGTCAGCAGCGGCAAGAAGAAGAACGACGGCGGGAACGGGAACGGCAACGGGAACGGGGACGGCGGCGACCAGGGCTTCCCCGGCTGGCCGCCGCCCGGCCACTGACAAGCGAAAGGCCCGGCGGTTCGCCAGGCCTCCTGAGAAAGGGCCCGGCGGTTCGCCGGGCCGTCGAGAAGGGCCCGGCGCGCGCCGGGCCCTTCGCTCACTCCGCGAGCTGCCGCTTGACCTCCGCGGCGACCCGCCCGCCCTCGGCCCGCCCCGCGACCTTCGGGTTCACGACCTTCATGACCTGCCCCATCGCCCGCGGGCCCGCCGCGCCCGTCTCCGCGATCGCGTCCGCGACCAGCGCCTTCAGCTCCGTGTCGGACAGCTGCGCCGGCAGGTACTCCTCCAGCACCGCGCCCTCGTCCCGCTCGGCCTGCGCCTGCTCGGCACGGCCCGCGTCCCCGAACGCCGTCGCGGCCTCCCGGCGCTTCTTCGCTTCCCGGGTCAGCACCTTCACCACGTCGTCGTCGGACAGCTCGCGCGACCGCTTGCCGGCGACCTCCTCGTTCTTGACGGCCGTCAGCGCCATCCGCAGCGTCCGCGTGCGGACGTCGTCGCGCGCCTTCATCGCCGCCGACAGGTCGGTCTCGAGCTTCTCCTTCAGGGCACTCATGGTCACATCATGCCCGCACGAACCCGGCCGCCTCATCAGGATTACCGCGAGGTGCCCATCTCTGGAACCATGGACGCCAGAGAAGGGAGAACCGTGCGAAAGATCTACGCCGCGTCCCTCGGCCTCCTGGGCGCGGGCGCCGCGACCTTCGGGTACGCCTCGGTGATCGAGCGGAACTGGTTCCGGCTCCGCCGGTTCGACGTGCCGGTGCTGCCGCCCGGCCGTCCCCCGGTCAAGATCCTGCACATCTCCGACGCGCACCTGACGCCCGGCCGCTCCCGCCTCATCCACTGGGTCCGGTCCCTGGACGCCCTGGAGCCGGACCTCGTCGTCAACACCGGCGACACCCTCTCCCACCGGGACGCCATCGGCCCCTTCCTGGACGCCCTCGGGCCCCTCCTGGACCGTCCCGGCGTCTTCGTCTACGGGTCCAACGACCTGTACTCCCCGATCTTCAAGAACCCGCTGCGCTACATCTGGCGCACCAGCAAGTCCGACTACAAGCGGCACCGCCGCGAACCCGACCTGCCCTACCGCGAGCTCGGCTCGTCCCTGCAGGCCGCCGGCTGGCTCGACCTCAACAACCGCATCGGACGCCTCAAGGTCGGCGAGCTCGACGTCGAGTTCGGCGGCATCGACGACTCGCACATCAACCGCGACCGCTACGACAAGGTCGCCGGCCCCGTCGACCCGCAGGCCGACGTCCACCTCGGCGTCATGCACTCCCCCGAGCCCCGCAACCTCGACCGCTTCGCCGCCGACGGCTACGACCTCCTCCTCGCCGGCCACACCCACGGCGGCCAGGTCTGCGTCCCGTTCTACGGCGCCCTCGCCACCAACTGCGGCATCGACCGTCCTCGCGTCAAGGGCCTGCACCGGCACCGCGGCTCCTGGCTGCACGTCTCCGCCGGCCTGGGGACGTCCCCCAAGGCCCCCATGCGCTTCTGCTGCCCCCCGGAGGCGTCCCTCCTCACCCTCGTCCCCCGGTGAACTGGAAGACCTCCCACCTCCAAGCCGCCCTCTACGACGCGGGCGTCCACAACCCCACGGTCTCCCGCCTGGCCGCCCGCGTCCTGTGGGGCTACGACATAACGCACCTCTGGCGCAGCCTCGGCAACCGCCCGCCCGGCCTCACCCTCGACATCCCCTGCGGCGGCGGCCTGGTGACTCCCACCCCCCACCAGGTCTCCGCCGACCTCTCCGCGTCCATGCTCCACCGAGCCCGCCGCCGAGGCGCCCACACCCTCGTCCAGGCCGACATAACCCGCCTCCCCTTCCCCTCGGCGACCTTCGACACCTGCCTCACCCACAACGGCCTCCACTGCCTCCCCGACCCCGCTGCCGCCGTCCGCGAGCTGGCCCGCGTCCTCCGCCCAGGAGGCACCCTCCGAGGCACCACCCTCGTCCGCGGCACCTCCCCCCGCCACGACGCCCTCTACGCCCTCATGCGCCGCTTCGGCCTCTTCGGCCCGTCCGGCACCGCCGCCGATCTCCGCGCCTGGCTCACCGCCGCCGGTCTGACCGACATCACCCTCACCCCGTCCGGCGCCGTGACCGGCTTCACAGCCCGTAAATCAGGGACGCAGCACTCCCGAACATCCGCTAAAGTGGTCTAGGCGCCGGGAGCACGTACGACTCCCGGGCAGCCACCACCGGGGTGTAGCGCAGCTTGGCAGCGCGCTTCGTTCGGGACGAAGAGGTCGTGGGTTCAAATCCCGCCACCCCGACAGAAAACGCCAGATCAGAGGCCGGTTCTCCCCCAAGGAGACCGGCCTCAAGATCTTTCGACCCCCATCCGACCCCGCCCCCACAACATCCAGAGTCACGCACCATCACTCCGTGGCCACATCTCAGCCCCTCCGACACCCATCTGAACCTCGGCCCCAGGGCCGCCAGGCGTCGTCACATATGCCGGACAACGGCGTCGCGAGCCAAGTCGGCCCACGAGCCCCTCCGCCTCGCCTCAACGGCCAGCATCGCCGCTACGGGTCCGGCTCTGCCGTACAGAGCGCCTCAGCAAGCAACACTCAGTCGACCAGGACCTCATCAGACAGACGGCTGGTATCCCAGGGAACTACCGTGACCGCTGGCCCCGCCATCCCAATCTGCGAGGAACCGCCGACATGCTGCCTGCCATAACCAACCAGACCACCTACTGGGACCACTACGCGGAAGGCGTCGCGGACCAGCCCCTCAACGAAGCCCTCAAGGACGCCTTTGGCTGGACCCAATACCCGGGCCACGGCCCCGGCGATGAACTACTCGGCGCCCCTGCAACGACCCTGGAGCTCGGCTCGGGCCGAGGCGACGCCGTAGCAGCCCTCGCCACCAGGGGCATCACCGCAACCGGCCTGGACATCTCGCCAGCTCAATGCGAGAGGGCTCGGACCCGCCGGGGCCCACCTCTCCAAAGCTCACGTCGAACATGGCTACGTCCTCGAATACCTTGCCACCACTGATCGCTGCTGGGACGCCATCTACTCCATGTGGGGAGCCGTCTGGTTAACCAACCCGGATGACCTGCTCCCGCTCATCAGCGACCACCTGACCCCAGGCGGCAAGCTCGTCTTCTGCAACGCCCCACCCGTCCCGGGCGCCTACGGCGTCCAAGGCACCTACGCCGCCGGCCTAACCGGCCGTCAGGTCTGGCCCTACCGCTGGTCCTACGAACCCGCTACCTGGGGAACTATCCTGGAGGCCCATGGCTATACGAACATACAGGCCGCCATCGAACCGGCACCAGCGAGTCGACATATACCCGGCGTTGAAGTGATTGAAATTCCAGGACTCGGCTACTGGTCTTCGCGCGAGTCCGCTCAGGATGCACTAGAGAAGCTAGCTAGCGGCATCTGCCCGATGACCCATCAAGTTGAAGTGGGATTTGAGCCCAAAAGATGCTCCATCTGCGGGAGAACCGTGCAAACGATAGAGAATACCGAGAACAACGATTAGCCGGGTTCGCGCGCGTCGACCTACCGAACCGCATGCCACAGCAGGCCCCGTGAACCGCCTGGCATGCTCGATACGGTTCACGCCGCTCACGACGACATCGACTTTTAAACAGCCAGATCCAGTGGCAGGTCGGTTATATCACGTATTCGCTTTCCATCCACCAAAGTGTTGAGCATGTCAATCGCCTCGTCGTTGTCGGCCCCTTCTACCGCTCCGATCAGCTCCGGCAACGCAAAATGGTAGACCGTATCGATGTCGCCGGTGCCAAGCGCCAGAGACGCCAGTCTTGACGGTGACGGCTCCCCGGTAACGACCACAGTATGTGGCACGCGCCCTTTCCGGTTTCGGATAACGTTCAATGCTTCGGAACGAGCATTCTGCGCACGATCACTGCGCAGAGTCCACTTGCACGAGACAATAGCGCGAACAATCGCACGCTCTTGGTTCGCCCTCCTGATGACCGCATACCGGCCAAATTCGGCGTCTACAAGCTCTCGTTCACGATTAATCACTTCATCCGGTTCGGGACTCCGCACGATCAGAACGTCGGGACTGATCTCATATGAGTTCCCCAACACCGAGGCAAGGGTCGGGTCAGTCTGGATTGCGCGAGCCAGATCAGCCAGATGAGTATAGGGCTCATACTTGGCCACCTGATACTCTTTGCGGGAAACCGCCGACGTTATAAATAGTCCAATCACCGGGGCGGAGGGATTGGAAATAAGGAAAGGTCTCCCTCAGAAATGTCTCGACAGCCTGCTCGAACTGCTGGCCCGCACGCTGCCCCTGTATCTTTTCTGCTACAATATGAGCAGCGAGGTCCCGCGCAATTCTTCCCGCTATGGCGACGCTGCTCTTTTGGTTTTTGTCGGCATTCGAGGCGATATAGTTAGACGACAGCGTTAGCGTGCGCCTATTGACAAGGTCGCCATGGAATCTTCTCCTGGCCGCAGTGAGTATTGAAGTCATACTGCTAGGCACCCCTTGACGACACAGAACTGCAATAGGCCAGCTGGCCGAGCCGCTACTCGCTGGAACTAGCTTGGATGGTACACCAAGCCCATGCCCCACAGCCGCATCTTCTGCTGATCATCAACCTCCCGGCCGGCACTGTTTCAGGATCGGTATGTCAGCCTTCAGCCAGCTCATTTTCCGGATTAGGAAGCAGATTGCCGGCCTCGCCGTGACCGCTGCCCTGGGCCGCAGAAAACCGGCTCCGATTCTTTCCTTTGCGCCGCAGCTCATCCCAGGCCCCAGCCTCACGCAGCAAAAGGGCGGCCCCTTCGTGGCCCGACTCTGCCGCGAGCGCGAGATAAATCTCGGCAACCTGCCCTTGGCTTTCAAAGAGATACGAGAGCCCTAAGGCATACGCCTCCTGTACCGCGACTTCAGCGTCCAGGGTTTCCAGCGCCTCCGTTGTCGCTTGGCTCGCGCACTCATTCCAGTGACGTGCATCATCGCTGTTTCCCGAGAGCCACTGCAGTACAGCGATCTCCCGAAAGGAACTCGCGTCATTCTGCGCGATCGCGTGCTCAAGCAGGCTGATCCCGTGACCACCGAAGAGGTCTGCCATGCGATCATGACGCGGGTCATTTGGGTTGAAGCGACTGAGCTTCAGATCTTCCGCCGTGCCGCCGGCGCTGAGCACTGCATCAGCGAAAGCTTCTGCTTCTGCCAATGCCCGACGCACCGCTCCTTCACCCTCGGGCCTTGGGCTATTAACATACGTGATCGTCAGATGCAGCAGCTGAAGCTTGCCTCTCTTGAGCTTCTTCAAGCCGCTGCCCGTCTTCATGCGGCTGAGAGTGGGGGCAGTTAAAGCGCCTGGAAGGCCCGGACAGAACACTTTGAAGGCCGTCGACGCTTCCTCGCTCCATCGCGCGATGAGCTCCTGGGTTACACCAGACTGTTTAAGTAGATCTCCGACCAGGCGAGTCTGCTCTTGCGGCACCCGCTCAGCATTGCCCTCCCCTTCCATGCCGAACCGCCTCACTGCTCAGGCCGAGAAGCCGATGACGACAGGGAGAATAGTCCGGCATGCCAGGCTTGTCCACCTGCCCTACTCGTTTCCTGCCTCGCTGTCCGTATTTCATTTTCTTGCAGATCGGAGGAGACCGGCGCCGCACCTGGCGATGCGCGGCTCGTCGTTCCGCACCACCGCCTCGCAGATCCGTGAGCCGACCAGCTGGAATGCGAGGAGCAGGTGACCGGCAGCCCAGGTTTGTGAAATATTTCAGAGGCCCGAAAATGTTGACGCAGTACGCTGGATCCTGGTCGTCTTGCCCGCGTGGAAAAGGACGACTCCGTAGCAGCGGCGATTCGGCAGGTCGAGCGAGCGACACTGTGGCACTACACCGACGCGCATGGGCTGCACGGCATTCGGCAGAGCCTTGTGCTGCTCCCGTCTCTGCGGGAAGCGAACCCGAAGGACGCGCGCTATGGCGACGGCCAGTACCTCTCCGACGTCCCCCCGGGGTCGATGTCCCTCGCCCAGCTGTCCCGGCGCCTCGTGGGAGTCCCGTGGCAGGTGCGCCGCTTCACGCACTACGTTGAAGTAGACGTTACGGGGCTTGCCCGGATCGAATGCAGGAGCTGCGTCATCCTCATCCCCGGGCGCGAGCCGCTGCAGCTCGATGGGAGGATCGTCTCCTGGGGGGCAAACGAATGGTCTGGTACTTGAGAGTCGAGTGGGTCCACGACTTCAGCGATGAGCCGGTCGAGATCTACAGCGAGGTCGGCGACGACGGCTATGAGGTCCGCAAGATCGAGCTGTTCCGCGACGGGCGCCTACAGTACGCTGACGAGCGCCATGAGGCTGCAGGGACAAGCCTCTCAGAGGCACCCGTGGGCACAGTGGCTAAGATCGCGGCCCATGAGGAGTTCCGGCCTAGCGTGATCAGTGGACAGGAGTTCGAGGAGATATGGGCTCGGGCCGTCGCGGCACGGGGGGAGTAAGCCCCCTGCCTGATGGCGACGCGAACGGCGAGGTCTGGAAGCCTCCTGAAGGCTCTTGGGCCTCGTCAGCTGCGAACCGCCGCAGCATGCTCGGAAACCGCAACCGCGACACGTCGCCTGAGCTTGCCCTCCGATCGCTTGTCCACGCTGCCGGGCTGCGCTACAGGGTGGCAGCCAAGCCTCTTCCGGGGATGCGCAGGACGGCGGACCTGGTCTTCCGGCCGACTCGGGTCGCTGTCTTCATCGACGGATGCTTCTGGCACGGTTGCCCAGAGCACTTCGTGCCGCCCAAGACCAATCCGGAGTACTGGCGCGGAAAGATCGGCCGCAACGTGGAGCGGGATCGCGATACGGATGCCCGTCTCGCGGAGGCCGGATGGCTCGTGCTGCGATTCTGGGAGCACGAGCCAGCAGACCACTGCGCCCGCACAGTCTACGAGGCGGTCCGATCCCGGCGCTCTGCCGGCTGAGCACCTTTGGCCGTCTCAGCCGCGCAGCAGCGTTGGAGCTTCTTGATCGAGAACAGGAGCGAGCCGCGGGATCCCGCTTACTGCCTGCTCTGCAGGCACCTCCACTCTGCACGCCTCCCAGCGCCCATACAACCCTTGGTCGTCCGGTACCTGGGCCTCGATCCAGCTACTGGCAACAGAGCCGATCGCGCTGATCTCGAAACGGTCTGTGAGCTGCAGAATGACGAGCTGCCAGAGCGGGTCGCAGCGCATCACTTCGTATTCGCGACGGGACAAGAAGAACGTCAGGCGGTTGCGGCGTGTGGTGGCCTTGGCCTCGATGTGCAGGCTGTGTCGGCCGGCGTGGACCCCTATGTCGTAGCCGTATCCGTCGGAGTGAGCGGCGACATGCTCGATTCCCGCGGTTGTTGAGGACGAGAGCAGCTCTACTAGGGCGGTTTCGCCGGCGGCGCCGATTCGCGAACGCTCGGCAGCATCGACCTTGCCCCACAGAGCGTGGATCTGTTGGTATGCCTGAAATTCGCTGAGACCGAGCACCGCGGCGGCTCGTCCCGCGTCAAGGGGAAGCTCGGCGGGTACGCGTACATGGACGTCGGCGTCTGGGAACCACGCGACGTCACCAGTAAGCAGGGCGGCCCGGAATATGAGCTCACCGGCTGGCAGTGCCTCGTCAGGATCCTGCAGAAGCCCGGCCTCCGCCAGCCATTTGTAGGCTGCGTCGTACTGCGTAGGGCTGATGTCGCTGTATTCCACGTGGGTGGTAAACAGCGCCCGGCACCGTGCTCGGCCGTTAACGGGCAGCTTCTCTAGCCAGCGGACGGCGGCTCGCAGGACGGGGTCAGGCGGCACGGGCACGGACGTGGCCCATCAGCGCCCGAAGGTCGGCCTCGTCAAGGCCGCCGCCTACGGCCGGTTCCTCATCGAGATCGGAGAGCTGCCTTACGCCTGGATCGTCCAGCACTGTCCCCATGAAGTTGAGCTTTTCATCCAGCCGCAGCTTCACGACGTCGTCGATGGTCTGCTCGGATGCCAGGACGGTAACCCGGGTCTCTGCCTCGGGCGACAGGCCGAGGCGGTGGATCCGGTCCAGGCTTTGCAGAAAGCGGCCAGCAGCAAAGTCCCGGTCGACGTATACCGCGTCGTGGCAGCACTGGTGGAGGCTGATGCCCTCGCCGAGGGTCGCCGGGTTCGAGAGCAGCACCATGCAGTCGGGGTCGTTGCGGAAGCGATCGATCTCCGCCTGGCGATCCTCTGTACCGCCGTGGACCAGCGCCGGCCGGAACCTCTTCAAAATGCGTTCGAGGGTGTTGAGGCTGCGGATGAAGGTAGACCACACTAGGGTCTTTCGTCCCTGAGCAGCGTTTGCATCCACGATGGCCAGCGCTTCCCGGTACTTCGGCGAAAGCTCGTAACTCGGCAGGTCTCGTAGAAGGTCGAACAGCGGTGTCCCCTTCGGCACCTGCAGCGGCGGGACCTGGTACTCCAGCGGCTCGTAGCGGGTGGTTCCTGTGTGCAGAAGCGCGGGACTCGTCGCGGCCATCAGCAAGTAGACCGTGATCTTCCCCCAGGCCAGGAAGTCGGCCTCCGACCCGGTGGCGCGTGCGGAGAACCTGCCGACAAGCGCTTCGTAGATCTCGTTGTGCAGGGGCGGCATCTCCAGCGGCGTGATCTTCGTCTCGACCGGAGGGAGCCCCAACTCGTGCTTCGTTGTACGGACGAACAGCGGGCGGAGGGCTTCGCTTGCCTTTGCGAGGTCACCGCCGCCGACGGCCTGGACCACTTGCTGGCGGCCGTAGCCCGGCCATACGAAACCCAGAAGGTTCTCAAGGTCCTTGGCACCGTTGGGTGCTGGTGTCCCCGTCAAGATGAGTCTGCGATGGGCCAAGGGGCCGAGGGCTAGGCATGCTGATCCGTAGACGCCCCGGGCTCCTGCTTTCATACGGTGGGCTTCGTCCAGGAGCAGCAGGGACGGCCTCATCGAAAGCCACGAGCCGAGATCGTCGAGCGCACCATCTAGTCGCTCATAGTTGATGATCAAAGCTTCAGCCGACGGATCAGGGTCCTTGCCGTACAGGGACATCCGCAGAGGCCCGCTGAAGCACACCCCGTTCTCGTATAGCCAGGACTCGTAGGCGGACTTGGGGCCGACGACAAGCAACCGCTCGACCTCGCCTCGCTGACGCAGAGCCTGGAAGACCGCGAGGCCGACGCGGGTCTTGCCGGCTCCTGGGACGGAGAAGTTCGCGCCGTGCCGTAGAGATAGGAGTTTGACGATGTCACGGCGCTGGAAGGACGTGAGATCGCCTGTCCACGAGGGACCGAGGAGATCGCTGAGGTTCTCAGGAGCAACTTCGTCCGCGGCTGATGGCGGTGAGGCTAGCCGCTGGGCAACAGTCCGGGCATCCGCAGTGGAGTCTTTGACGAGATGGGCCAGCTGCGGCTCCCAGTGCACAGTCTTGGGCTCTGGCCACGTGGCGAGCGCGCGGAGGTTGCTGAGTAGGTCGTCAAGCTCGACGTCGAGGATGGTCGGGGTGCGCTGGACGCCGCTCTGGAAGCGCAAGGCAAGCCGCCGCAGGTCCGATGCGCGATCCTTCCGCGCATGCAGCCGCGCGGTAACCGCGTCGTCCCCGAAACCGATCTCAAGGCTCAGCCCGGTAGCGGCGTCCACGGTCACCGGTCCTTTGTAGCGTTGAGGAGCCAATCCACGCCGTCCCCAGGCGAGGTGAAGGTCCTGCCAGCCTGCTTGGCTAGGCGAGCGAGGCTCTCGCGCAGAGCGATCAAGGCATCGTCGAACGCCTCCTCGTCCAGAGCGCGCTTGGCCCTCGCCTCCGCGAACTCAGCAGCGCACTGGTCGATGAACTCCGCCGCATCCGTCAGCCGCTCCGGAACGGCGATCTGCCGCTTGCGCAGCTTGGCGTCCTTCCCAGCGAGGGTGGTTGCTGTCTCGAACACCTCCCTGGCTTCGGTGAAAACGGTGTTCGCAGCAGAGACCTCGGCGGGAGGAACCTTGTCAGGAGCCCTTCTGGCCGCATCCGCTTTCAGGAGCTTGTCGGTGAGATCGCGGACGGCTCTGACATCGACGGCATCGCCAGGGACAGCGACATCGTCGAGCCCAGGGATGCCGATCGCATCGCCGTCCTCATCGCCGTCTGAGCGAAGCGATTCAGGAAGCCGCTTCTCCAGATAGCGCTCATAGAAATTTGCTTCGGCGAGGCGGAGCGTCGTCTTGGGAAGGTTGAGAACCACCATGGCAAGACGCGCTTCCTTCAGCCGCTCAGCCCCGTCGGGATCTGCCGCAGCCAGTGTGGCGTAGTCGCGCGCGAGCTCTCGGAGCTTCTCCTGATGGTCTTCGAAGTCCACCAGGCGGAGGCCAGCTCCCTCCTTGGTCTTACTGCGGTCAATGGCGTCATTGATCAACTCGTAGACCCATCGGTCCCGTTGGAGGGTTGGGAGCTTGATGTTGAACTCCCTGGCGATGTCCTCCTGCTTGCGCCCTGCGGCAAGCTCCTCCTCAACCGCTATGAGCCTGTTGAGGTACGAGTAGTCCCGGCGCTTGTCGCGGCGAAGCTGCAGGGAGAGCTCGACCCTGTTGATGTCCTGCCGGCTGGTGTCCTCTGGCAGGACTCCGACACGGATGTGCTCCTTGCCCAGCTCCCTGAGCGCAGCACAACGAGTATTTCCGTCGACCAGGATGCCGTTTGGGCTGATGATCCCGGGGTCCCGCTGGCCGAACTCCTCCAGCTCCTCGAGGAGCGCCGCGTACTCCGGATCGGTCTTGCTTGGGTCCTTGGGGTCCCGGGTCAGCAGGTAGCGGAGGTACTCCTGGCCTTCCTCGCTCCACGGCCGCTCGTTGAGGTCCCGGTTGCGTTCAGGGTCGAGCGTGCGCTGCGCCCGGACACGGTGAGTGTCCGGGTTGAAGTACAGCATGCTGACCGGCATCGAGATCACGTAGAGGTGCCGCTGCTCGGCGCCCCTCCACTCGACAGTGATCTTGGCGCCCTCCTCGGCGGCAGCCTGCTTCAGCCGGTCCTGGACGAGTGCCTTGATCGTTTCGCCCTCAGGCGGAATGCCGAAACTCGCAGCCATAAGTAATGTCCCTCCAATGGGCTAGCGTAGCGATCGCCGTAGGCTTCGAGCACCCAGCGCTCTCGGCCGCTGGGTCCCGCAGACACCCAGCGCTTGATGGTTAGGGGGAGGCAGAGTGAACGCACCCGCCTGGGACGACCCGGAACTCAAAGCAGGCACTATGGTCCGGGCTGCCCTCTGGCTCGTTCAGGAGGTTGGGGAGGGCAACACCTTCACCAAGGAGCAGCTCCGGGCAGCCTTCCCCGGTGTCTCGCAGATCGATCGCAGGGTGCGCGACCTCCGCGACTACGGCTGGAGCATCCTGGCCAACACTGAGGACGCCAGCCTGACTACCGAGGAGCAGCGGTTCGCCAAGATCGGTGCAGCCGTCTGGGACCCGAAAGAGCGACGTGCCGCGAGTCCCCGGAACAGTCCGTCCGCCAAGGAGATCAGGGCGACCTTCGAGCGTGACGACTTCCTGTGCACCGTTTGCGGCATCGCCGGCGGCGAGGAGTACCCGGATGACCCCAACAGGACAGCGGTGCTGTCGGCAACCCGACGCACCACCGTGCTGCCCGACGGCCGCCAGGAGGTGCTCCTCGTCACTGAATGCAAGCGCTGCCGGGCTGGCTCCTCCGACGCTGCGGCCAGGGCCGACGAGATCGTGGCCGACATCCGCATCCTCGACCCGACGGAGCGGCGAAGGCTTGCACGCTGGATCCAGCGCAATCGCCGCGTCTCCACCCCCGTGGACCGGGTCTGGTCGGCCTACCGGCGACTGCCGGCGGACGCCCGCGCTGAGGTCCTTACTGAGCTGGAGGCCGAACTCCGCTAGGAGCGCGGCGGAAGTCGACGGCTGGTCGGGCCAACCGTAAGCTCGTGGTCTCATCAGACGCACGCTAGGCGCGTGGGACGACGAACCGCTTCAGTCTTCCCGGGCTGCGACAGGCTCTGACGCATGGGCGGAGTGCAAGCCGAACACAGGTCCCCACGGTGCTTGGAGGGAGAACAACTTGTCCGGAGCTGCCGAGGGCAAGCCGCTCGAGGTCGTAGAGATCTGCGCAGGTGCAGGTGGTCAGACACTCGGCCTTGAACGCGCCGGTTTCCGCCACCGCCTAGCAATCGAACTGGACGAGAACGCTGCCCGCACACTTCGCCACAACCTCGTCCACGTGTTGGCATACGACCAAAAAGAGGCTAAGGACACAGTTCGCGTAGGCGACGTAGCGGATCCGAAGACTTGGAAGAAGCCCAGTGAGGACTCTGACCGCGGCGAGGAGTCCGATCGAAGCGAAGACTGGGACCTAAAGGAGTACGAAAACATAGACCTGCTAGCCGGAGGCGTTCCCTGCCCTCCATTCAGCATCGCAGGCAAGCAGTTGGGCGCCAGCGACGAGCGCGACCTGTTCGCCTGGGCGGTCGAGCAGTGCGGCCGCATTAAACCGAAAGCCCTCCTCCTTGAAAACGTCAAAGGCCTGAGCGGGAACCGCTTCACCGCGTATCGGAAGCACGTCCTCGACCGACTTCACGAACTCGGTTACGTCGCCGAGTGGAGATTGCTTCAGGCCGACCAGTTCGGTGTCTCCCAGCTACGTCCCCGTTTCGTTCTCGTGGCGCTTCGTCCTGAGTATGCCAAGTATTTCCACTGGCCGAAGCCGCAAGTCGAGCGCCCTACGCCAGTAGGAGAGCTGCTTCGCGACTTGATGGCTCAGGGCACTTGGACCGCAGAGCAGCTCGAAAGCTGGGTCAAGCAGGCAGATGACATCGCACCGACCATTGTAGGCGGCTCCAAAAAGCACGGGGGCGCCGACCTCGGTCCGACGCGCGCCAAAGCAGCTTGGGCGGCAATGGGCGTTGACGCCAAGGGCGTAGCCGACGACCCACCTGGGCCGACCAACCCCAGAGTCAAGGGCGCTGAACACCCGATGCTCACCGTTGAAATGGTTGCCCGGATCCAAGGCTGGCACGGTAAAGAGTTCGCCGATTGGAAATTCCTCGGAGGCAAGACTTCCAAATACCGACAGATCGGCAACGCGTTTCCCCCGCCTGTCGCCAAGGCGCTCGGCGAGGCCATCAAGAGAGCTCTCCTGAAGACAGCCGAGGAGCGCTCCCTCGTCGAGAGCTCAAAGGTCACCCTCGACCCCGTGTACAAAATCTTGCGCAGCCGGAAGCGGCCCATGACTGTGGAGCAGTTGGTCGCCAAGCTAGAGGCTGATGGAACTCCGCTGGAGCAACCGGAGGTGGAGCGTCGGCTTGCTCATCTCAGCCACGATTTCGAGCTGATAGAAAAACAGCGTTCAACAGGCGAAGTAGCTTTCCTCTTGGGAGAATTCAAGGCATTTATCGGCCAGGACGACCACCAGCGACACCAGCTCTTCGCCGAGCACCGCACCAAGATCAGCTGAAACGCAGGCGCAGCGGGCACCGGCCTCCGCAGGCTGCAGGCCCGGACAGTCAGTCCAAGAGTCTCAGCTCCGGAGACCGGAGAGTTTACCCAGGCTTCGTCTGCGGCTCGGCAGGCAGCCTTTCGTGTTCGGGCTGGTGCAGGAATCGGTGGTCCGCCTATCGCGAACTGACAGCGATCCGCCCCGGCGCCTGCCGACGAGGCGCCCACTGTGCTTCTCGGCTACTCACTGCCTGCGGATCGGCGCTTCTTTAGGGGAGTCTCGAAGCACGTCGAACGCCGAGTGTGCTGCAGAGGGGCGTCGCGTTAGGGGTTGTCGTTGCTGGACATGAGGCGCAGGAGGTCGGCGGTGACTACTCGGTAGGTGGTGCCTATGCGGATGGCCTTGCAGGGGAAACGGTTCTCGCGGGCTAGTTGGTAGGCGCGCGTTCGGCCAAGGCTGAGGGCTCGGGCGGCGGTCTCGATGGTCGTCGTGGTGGCGGAGCGCGGCGAGCTCCTCGTGGGTCATCGGCTCCATGCTCATGGCTCCGGAGTGTTCGGGCGGTGACTGTGGGTGAAGTGGTCCCGTACGCCGGTGGGAGGTGGTGCGAGGAGCGTCGGATCGATGATCGGTCTGGGAGAGTCGTTCGCCGCCGCCGCTACGTCGGCGTCGTCCACGGGGGTTCTGCCCTCGATGGTTTGGGGTGCTTCGCGTCCTTGGAATGCGTTGATGGTCGCTTGGGCGTCGCTGAGGGCCGTGCAGAGGGCTCGGGCGTGCTGCCTGGCTTCGGCTAAAGCTTTGCCCGTGGTGGCTCAGGACGTCGGCGAGGTCTTCGGGCTGGTCGTGGGCGAGACGGTCGGCTTGCAACTCCCGGAGGAAGAAGCGGTTGATCTGGTCGAGGACCTGATCGAGGCCGTAGGTGGCTGCGCTGAGGTTGCCGAGGATGGTGTACGCGGTGCCGGGGAGGGTGAGGCTCGGAGGGCCGGCCGTGGCGTGGTTGAGCTGGCGGACGTGTTCGTAGAGGCTCCTGGCGAGGTCGGCCGTTTGGCCGTCGTTACGAGCGGTAGCGGGAGCCTGCCTGTGGTCGGTCATGTGGATGTGCCCTTGTAGCCCGCTTGGGGGCTGTGATCGGTCATGGCTTCGCCTCTCTTGCATGGTGGTCGTGAGGTAGTGCTGCTCTGCCGGTGCGGATGCTGCACCGATGCACTGCTTGCGCATTACTGGCGCTGTTTACGCTCCGTAGTAGGCAAAGGCGCTGATCTTTGCGCCTGGACCAGGACGGCGTGGCGCTGGGGTTGCGGGGTTCGGGGTTAACGTGCTGGGCCCCGGCGGTGGTGGGGGCTGGGGTGCGTCGGTGTGGGCGCACTGGATCGATATGGACTGCCTGCGAAGTGGTTGCTAAGGGGGACGGGGACGGTCCAGCTCCGAGTCGCTGCTGTTGCGCGTCCGGACCGCACTGGGACGTCTGGCGTGGAGCTGGTCGGCGTTCGACGTTGCGCTGGCGCTCTATTGGGAGCGCAATCATCCGGGTGAGTCGCTCGCCGCCTTCTCGGAAAGGAGTCTGATGTTGCCCCGGTTCTATGGGCAGGTCGGGGCTTGTGCTCACGCAGCAGCGTGAGCGTGTTGGGGGGCGTGTCCCTCTCGTATGCGGTCGGGCTGTAAATGCCCAGGCTGGAGGTGGCGGCGTGGGTCGCTGAGCGCGAGGGCGCCGGCGTCAACCGGCAACCTGCGTAGGCACTGCAGTCCTGACCAGAGGCGGACAGTGGGTCAGTGTCACTGTCCGGTCCGTTGATGCCGCAAACCAAGGACACGATCGTGACCGTATGTCCCATATGTGTACCTGT
Organism: Actinomadura sp. NPDC048394; assembly: GCF_040651755.1. NCBI lineage: Bacteria > Bacillati > Actinomycetota > Actinomycetes > Streptosporangiales > Thermomonosporaceae > Actinomadura > Actinomadura sp. NPDC048394. The sequence goes on from NZ_JBEZJL010000013.1 coordinate 77,041, forward strand.
CCGACGCGGCGTCCTGGTCCCTGTCGGCGCATGGTTGCCAAGCTTCCGGACTACTGCTGGCAACATGTCAATGGACCAAGCAGAGAGAGAGCAGGACGGAAGCGCAGACGATCCCGTAAGCACCAGAGCGCCGACCGCGAGGGCCAAGAGCGCACCCCCCAGCTAGCGGACAGAGTCTCGCTCGCCCTAACCGCGGACGACCTGAGAATCATCGGCGAGGAAATCTGCAACGAGACTTGGCAGGCCTCAGTTGCCCGGCGATTCACAGAGAAGGTCGGCGACCGGATCTGGACCGACGCCATCAGCAATTGGTCGGCAGGCAACTGCAGACCGCTTGCGAGTCTCGCCCACGAACTAGAGAAGATCAACGCACGATCGAAGGAAGCCGTCGAGCAAGCAATCGACACATGCGTGGAGGCTCTGCGAATACCCGCGCCGATCCGCATCCTCCTCTTACCACTCACGGACAAGATCAGCCTGCCGTGGTCGGACATGCTGACCGAACTCGCGCACTCGCTCCGCATCTTGGGCGTCTTCCTGTGTGCATCGCTGGGCCGAGACCTTGGAAAATGCGCCTGCATGAAGGCACTAGCCGAAGAAGGGGCGGGGAAGGAAGAACTGAAGAAGTCCCTGGCCATGCTCTTCAACCACGTTGCCAACTAACGCGCGCCGCCGACCATCAAGCGCCGTAGATGCCGGAACTGACATGGCAGCTTGACGAACTAAAGGGGAGGGCACGAAGCGACCCATGGCATCGTCCGACCATCTGTATCACTACCGAATGGCGAAGAATCTTCTCACCCGGGCCCCAGCGACCTCAGTACCCAGCGCAATCCAAATGCGGGACGAGACCTGAAGGCGGCCGTGCGACCAAGGCGAAGGCGGCCATGACTGACACGGTGACCGAGGTCGTAGAAACGCTACACACCCTCCTGCGAGGGAAGCGACTCCGAGACATCGCCGTCCCCGGCTAGTTCTCACTGTTTGGGGCTCCACCTCCGTGTTCGCACCGTCCCTGATGCAGAGCTGCCTCCTCGCAGGCAACGATAGGCAGGCACCTTGTCGGAGCCGACCTGCACGAGACCTTGCCAACTTGTAAACCACCGTCAACCACGGGGCGTCTACAGACTGACGGGAAGGGGACCAGCTCATGCGGGTTAATCCGGCTACAGCGCGGACTGCGCAGCGCACTCACTACCTGCTCATGGACGTTGTCAGCCAGGTGTTGGGTTGGACCGCGCTGACCAACTTGGGAGCCCCGGCCCCCCAGCTCCGCTCGGGGAGCGCGATAGGCCTCACCGAACCGTCTCGTCCGCTGAAAGAGACGGGACAAGGTCGTGAGCGCCCGAAGGAACGCGCGGATTCCCGCAGAGGCTGGCGGCAATTAATTATGGCCCAGCTTCTCGTCGCCCGCCTTGTTAAGGTGAAAGAGACCTGCCTATGCCCGAGCCTGCATTAGTCGAAGACGGCTGCGGAATATACCCCTGATTATTTTAAAAAGCTCTCTGCCCTAAAGGTATAGCTCGATATATCTACCTCGGCAATCGATGTTTCCCCTCAGGGCCTTTCCCCCTCTCGCGGCAACGCATTCTAGAAGATTCTCAAAGGTCTCTAGCACTACATAATTCAAGGAGCCGCCGATGGCTGCGCTTCCACCTTCGGCCGCGTACGCGGCTTGGAATGAAGCGCTCGCCGAGGAGTTCTTCAAGAGGGCTCCGGCGGGCACACCGGTTATTTTCTGGGTGGACCAAGACACGGCTGAGGAGCTCGCAAAGAAGTACCAGCTGGGTGTGCCCCTCTCCGAGGCAGTGCGCAGCGTTCTCAATATGGCTTCGCGCTCGCAGGTATTCGGCCGAGTCAGCGCGTGGTGCGAGCAGCTCCACCGGCCGGAGTATCCGCCACCGTCCCTGCCTCTGCTTGCCGCGTCCGTCGTAGCGGCATCGATGATGGCCTCGGACGGCAGCATCAGAGTGACGAACTTCTACGTACCGCTCGCCAGGTACCTCTTCGGCAAGGGACACGCTGAGAAGCACTTGATCCTCCGCCAGAGCTCCCAGCAGATCGCTGATCTTTGGGTTGACCTCGACCACTGGCTCGACAGCCAGGAGGGCAAGTTCGGCGTCAGCACGATCAAGGGCCACAAGAAGCTGACAAGGATTGGGTACCCGATCTCCCAAGCAGTCCTGAAAACGCACGACCGGCGGGCCCTGAGCCAGTTCTTCCGCGACGCGCGGCTGACTCCAGGCGAGGACATCAGCCCCGAGTATCTGGAGCGGGCCCTCGGAATCTGGCTCCGTCAGCACCCCAGAGCGTTCTCTTCTACGTTCACTGACGCCTACGCGCATCCCGATCTCACGGAATTCGTGAACCAGCTCGTGCTGGACTGCGCCCGCATGTGGGACGGCGTGGTGCGGGACGCCTCTAGCGGGAGGCGCGCCATCAAGCTGCGGGTCCGCCTCAGAATGGATAGACGCAGCGCCCGTCCCGGTTGGGCCGCCGAGGCCGTCGACGGCATCAACAGCGGTACGGTGATCGGCTCGGAGGGTGAGGAGTATAAGTTCGACCGCGACCCTGGCCGCTTCTACGAGGGGCTGGACGGGCTCCCCTTCCATCCGTCGCAGCTCGTGTCCGGCGCAGCCCTCGAGGGGCGGACATCGAGCGGCGCTGAGATCACTTTTGTCTACCAGCCGTCTGACATCGTCTTTTTCCGTCAGGACCCGGACCTGGGCTGGGTGAGCCGGGACAATCCGGAGGCGTTCAAGCAGCACATGGTGCTCGTCAGGGACCGGGCCGTCTCCGAGGTGACCAGCGATCTCCGCGAGGCCGGCGTCGCGGAGCCCAAGCACACCGAGGCTACATTTGCTCTGGGTTGGAGCCTGTTCCCCCGTGTCTCATTCCACGAGGAGTCGAAGTTCACCAAGGCTTCGGCCAGGGAGCAGTCCTCGCTCCGGACAGCCAGGGTCCAGAGCGTCGCCAAGCCACGGCTCGTCGGAGGGCTGAAGCTGAGGCAAGGGCTTGCACAGAACCTTTACCTTGCTGGCGGGCAGCCGGACCTGCTTGTCGATATGCAGGCACAGAACCAGCGCTTGGTGAGCCTCGAATTCGGCGACGGGCAGGCGGCGGCGGTGTCGACAGGGGGCTTTCCGATCCCACTGACGCACAAAGCGGCGTCAGGAGTGGGACGGCACCGCCTCATGGTTGACGGCTTCTCGCTGTCGTTCGAGTTGGTGGAAGTCCTTGCGGAGGGCGAGGTCACCGGCACTGGGACTGTAGCGTTCCCCGCCGGGGAGCGAGCCGAGAGCCGCGCGGGAACGGTCCGTCTCGAAGACCGCGCCATCCGGGGGGCGCTGCTGCCGGAGGGCGCGGAGCCGACGCCGCGTCCGCTCCTCTCGTTCAGAAACTCGTCCGATCGCTACCTGATCTCCTTTGATGGGCGCGGGATCGAGCCAGGCGCACCGGAGCTCCCGGACCTATACGAGCGGCTCGGACTTGCTCCTGACTACTTCTACTACGCCGACGTCGTCCCACCGCGCGGCTGGTCCGGGTGGCTGATCGAGTGGCAGCGAATCCGGCTCACGCCTATTGCGCCGCGCCGTCCCGACCGCGAGGCGGTCCTGGCCTCACCAGACAAGGAGGAATGGGCCCTCGCGATCCTGGACGCGCGAGACTGCTCAACCGACCCGGTATGGCAGGAGTACGTCTCGCTCGCTGCGGAGGTTGCCCGATGACCTCTGTCGGAGACCTGCTGCTCCACTGGGCCAGCGAGAACGGAGCCGGCGAGCTCAGCACCCTGCTCAGTGCAGCAGAGTGGGTTGCGCGCCGGTACGGCATACCGGCTACGGGTGGCGCCCCCGGCCGTTGGGTACGGGACGCGTCTGCGCTCGGCTATCTGGACGTCGATTGGCAGGCAGGGAAATGGTCGGTCGCCCCTGCGGTACTCACTGCACTCCCCATGTCCGGCGGCCTGCTCATGCTGACGGGCGCACGGAACCAGGCGATGGAGGAGCGCATCGAGGATGCTGCCGACGAGTTCGGCCTCGAGTACCACTCGGCGGCCAACCACGGCGGTAAAGGTGACATCCCACCGCCAGACTCCGTCATCTTCATGACCGATCCGGGCACCGATGCGATGGCTCTGGCCGCTGCACTGAATGCGGCCTGGGTGCCGTGCTTCGCCCTCCAAGTCATACCCTTCCTTCCCCGCCTGGCACTAGGTTCTGAGGCACCGGAGCCGGTTCTGGGGACGCTTCTCAAGCGGTACAACGAGAACAAGCGGTTCGGCAGCAAGATGGGCGGCTATGAAGAGGTCCTCTCGGCCCGAGAGGACGGCATCTACCGCTTCAGGACATCGGATCGCAGGGAGGTCGTGCAGCTCCGACTGGACGGCAACTGGTATAAGACCTCGCACGAGGAAGCCATCTACCTGCACAGGGCTTCCCGCTTCACCGATCCCGGCGACACGCTGCGGTGGCGCGCGGAGTCCAATGGCGAGCGAAGCTCGATCGGGCGCCTAATCGTCGACTGGGGCGCTCCGCTCCCGCCGCTGCATGCACGGGCTGCAGTGCTCAGTAGCGGTACCGCTCCGTGGTTCTCCGAGACTGCCGAGACCGCCGTCTACTTCAATGTGCCTTATGCGCTGGCGGCAGCGATTGCCGAGAGCTTGCAGCAGAAACTGGGACTACTGGACGTACTATCAGGGGGTAAGCGCGGTGGCTGAGGAAACCGAGATCCGGACATTCGATGGCCTCGGTGCCTTCGACGCACTGAAGGACGCGCTCTTCCGCTACTACGACACGCCCTTCGGCCTCGCCGACCCGTCGCTCCAGAGCGAAAGGCGAGCCCTCTTGGACCGAGACGGCGGCGCTTGGCGGCGCCCGCTCCTCGAGGTCCGCCCGCGGTACGTATCCAGCGGTGTCCCGGTGGCTGCGTCGGTGCGGCAGGCAGGCGCGCCCGCGGAGTTCGCCGAACTCGCCTCAGCCGGCCTAGTGCGCGATGTCAAGGAGCTGTACAAGCACCAGCACGATGCCCTGACCGCCGCGATCGGCGCCGACAAGGACGTGGTCATCACCGCAGGAACGGGCTCTGGCAAGACAGAGTCGTTCATGCTCCCCGTCCTGGCCTCCCTGGTGCAAGAGTCCGCATCATGGGACGGAGCCCCTGCTCGGCACCAGGACCGCTGGTGGAGCGCCTACAACGGCGAGTTCCAAGCCCAGCGGCACGGTGAGCATGGACGTCCGGCTGCTATCCGCGCCCTTGTCCTGTACCCGATGAACGCGCTCGTCGACGACCAGATGATGCGGATGCGGCGGGCGCTCGACAGTGACGCCGCGCGGGCCTGGTTCTCGAAGTACAGGAATGGCCACCGCTTCTACTTCGGCCGCTACACCGGTGCCACCCCCGTTCCGGGCAACCCTCCGGAGGGGAGGACGCGCAGCAGCCAACCTCTCAAGAACCTCCGGCGCTACCTCGCTGCGACGGAGGCCCGCAGCAACAGGGCGAGGGTCAACGGGGACGACGGCAAGGCAGCCTTCTTCGTGCCGCGGCTCGACGGCGCAGAGATGCGCTCGCGCTGGGACATGCTCCTGAGCCCGCCCGACATTCTTGTCACCAACTACTCGATGCTTAACGTCATGCTGCTCCGGCCGCGCGAGAGCCGCATGTTCGACCCCACCCGTACATGGCTGAATGAAAACCCAGACGTCAAGTTCACACTGATCATCGACGAGCTCCATATGTACCGCGGCACCGCGGGCACGGAGATCGCATATTTGATCCGAGCGCTCCGCCACCGCCTCGGCCTCGATACACGGCCGGACCGGCTGCGCATCCTAGCCGCGTCGGCATCATTGGAGGAGCACCGGGACCGTGCTTTCCTCGGGCAGTTCTTCGGCGTGGACAGCGACCGGTTCGCAATCCTGCCGGGTGAGACGCTTAAGCCCGCCTCGGGAGCACTGGACCTGACACCCTACGCCCGGCGATTCGCTGAGCTTCCACATGACCCGGCTGCCGAAGCCGCAGATTCCGTCCTCATGGAGTCGAATGCAGCAGACGCCCTGGTCAACTGTCTTACTGTTGAGGACGGACGCCCAAGCGCTAAGAGTGACGACGAGATCGCATCCGTCCTCTTCCCGGAGGCAGACGACAAGGAGGCAGCACTCCAGGGGCTGCTTTCCGCGCTTCGCTGGTCGACTGATCCAGACATGGTGAAGCTGCGGGTGCACCTGTTCTTCCGCAACATCACCGGTGTCTGGGCCTGCTCCAGCCCTGAGTGCTCCGGCGTCGCAGACCGCTCACCCGAACGACGCATCGGCCGACTCTTCTCTGAACCAGCCACCCGCTGCTCCTACTGCAACGCCCGCGTCCTCGAACTGCTCTACTGCCAGACTTGCGGCGATGCGTTCCTTGGTGGTTACTTCCCGGAGACAGCCGAGGCGCCGGACCGCTTTGACGCGGGTCTTCTCGCCGACCACTCAGAACTCGACCGGCTCCCTGATCGAGGCGGCGAAGGGCCCAGTGCAGCGAACTATGTCGTCTACTGGCCCCACAGCGACAAGAAGCCCGAGCTCAGCAAGACGAGCTGGGATCCGACCGCCGCCGGCATCAGTGTTACATGCTCCTGGCGGCGGAGCATCTACAGCCCGCAGACCGGACGCCTCGAGAACAACCGCGATGGATACACCGGCTGGTCGTTCCACGTCAGTGCGAACAATAAGACGCCAGCGGGGCTCATTTCCAAGTTGCCGGCCTTCCCATCCCGATGCATCGCGTGCGGCGACGACGTTGAGATTTCGCGGGGGAAGGGCAACCGCTCCATACCGTTGACAGACTCCTCGCGGCTCCGCCCCGCCATCCGAACGATGCGCACCGGTTTTGAAAAGTTCAACCAGGTCCTCACAGACGAGCTCCTGACCAGGCTCCCCTCGGAGCAACGCAAGCTCGTGGTGTTCTCCGACAGCCGGGCTGACGCTGCGAAGCTAGCCAGCGGCCTCGGGCTGCGCCACTACCAGGACCTCATCAGGTTTCTGCTCTTCCGCCTCGTAGCAGAACGCGGTGACACGGCTGCCGACCTGGACGTCCTCAGGAAGCGCTACACCACCTCCGACTGGAGCAAGGACGAGGTCAAGGCCGCGAAGCAGCGCTTGGAAGCCCAGGGATTGAGGAACACCGTCAACGAGCTTTCCATGCTCTGGATTGACATGGCGGAGACCGACGAGCCCGACTCAGAGCAAGTGCACAGGGAACAAGAGCTGGTCGCACAGATCCTGGCGCTTCCATCCCTACAGGCCTATATCAGCGAACTCGAAGGCAAGCTCCTCGCTATGGGCGTCAACCCTGGCGGACCCGCAGCAAGCCTCTGCAAGACGGAGAAGCAGCGAGGCAACGCGGCCCGTACCGAGGAGAAGCCGTGGACATCCCTCTACAACTGGACCGCAAAGACCCCGCAGCGGAAATCTGTTCTCGATCTGGACAACGATCAGGAGACCCTCCGCGAGAAGATTGATGGGAAGCTCCGGGAGGAGACACTCTCCGGGCTCTTCTCCGGTGCCGGCCGCGACTTCGAGTCGCTTGGCCTCGGGTGGCTTGCTCCCGTCGGTGACAACCTGGGGCCGGAAGTCCCGCCCACCTCGGATACAGCACTAGCCCGGGCGACCCTGCGGGTCCTAGGCCATGCGCGGCGCTTCCCCGGACTGCGCAGTGGGCAAGCAGAGCCGCCAAAGAAAGTCCGCGATTTCTGGGCCAAGGTCGGCGAGCAGCACGGTATGGACGCCGACCTTGTAGCAGACCGCGCCACGGCGGCTTTGCGGGGCACCCTCACAGAGTGGCTTATCAAGCCGGACGCAGTGGGCCTGCGGCCCGCCGAGAGCAAGTCCTGGACGTGCGGCAACTGCCAGCGGCTCCACCTGCACCCTGGAACTCTCACCTGCACCAAGTGCTACACCGCGCTCCCAGCCGAGCCCGAGCGTTTTGAGGCAGCAGACGCTGAAGCCGATTACTACGCTTGGCAGGCGTCCCGCGATACCGAGCCCTTCCGCCTCCACACCGCGGAACTCACGGGCCAGACTGACCGTATCGACGCCCAGTCGCGACAGGCGCGCTTCCAGGAGGTCTTCCTGGACGACTCGGAGGTCGAACTAGCCGATGCCGTCGACCTGCTGTCGGTGACGACCACGATGGAAGCAGGCGTGGATATCGGCGCGCTCACGGCCGTCAACATGGCCAACATGCCACCGACGCGCTTCAACTACCAGCAGCGGGTAGGCCGGGCGGGACGGCGCGGATCACCGATCGCAGTCGCACTCACTGTGTGCCGCGGCCGCAGCCACGACGACTACTACTTCGCCAGGCCTGAGCTGGTCACGAACGAGCCCACGCCGAAGCCATATCTCGCGATGGACATGGTTGCGGTCTTCCAGCGGGTCCTGGCGGCAGAAGTGCTCCGCAGCGCATTCGCGGCCAACGGACCTGCCATGGCCGACAGCGAACTGGCGTCCACGGCCAATGTCCACGGCCAGTTCGGACTGGCCAAGGACTGGCCGGTCATCAGACCGCACATCGAGAAGTGGGTCATCGCCAACCAGGACAAGATCACCGCCGCCGCCAACGCACTGAAGCTTGCAGCAGGCAAGGCTGTCAGGGCAGTCGAGCCCGTCAGCCACATTCTGAACGTTCTGCTCCCCGCCATCGACCAGCATGCCGCCGCCAAGACCGCCCACCCGGACCTGAGCCAGCGACTCGCCGAAGCGGGGGTCCTGCCGATGTTCGGCTTCCCGACCCGAGTCCGGAACCTGTACACGCAGAAACCCGAAAAATCCTACCCCTGGCCCCCGAATGGAGCCATCGACCGCCCCTTGTCCATCGCCGTCTCCCAGTTCGCCCCAGGCGCCGAAACCGTCCGCGACGGGCGGGTCCACACAGCGATCGGCCTCGGCTCTTTCATACCGGCGGGGTCCAACGCCGCCCCCATCGGCGATCCCCTCGGCATCGTGCGCACCATTGGCTACTGCCTATCCTGCGGTCATCTCGACGAGGAGGCGGAGGAGCAGGAGCAGGCCTCCGACGCGACACCGGCCCCCTGCCCCGCTTGCGGCGGACCCGACTACCAGGTCGTGAGCATGGCCGAGCCGGAAGGCTTCATCGCCGGAATACCCAGAGACTTCGACGGGACATTCACCTGGTCCTCTCGATCATCCGTCAGCCGAGCAGCCGCCAACCTCGAGCAGCTCACGGACAAGGTGACCGAGAACATGACGGTCCGCTCTGGGCCGGGCCGCAAATACAGCGTCAATGACAACAGCGGACGGCTCTACAGCTTTCAGAAGCCGTCACTCAGCTGGAGCAGCTGGGGCGGACTGATCGCCAGCGAACTGGTCGACGAGTACCCCTATCTCAGGTCCCGGCTCGGCAATGAGCCCCCGCTGCCGCCCGTCGCCCTGGGCTCGAGTCAGCAGACCGACCTCTTCCTGCTCGGCCCGGCTCCCGGGCAGAGCACCGCCGACGGGCTCCGCCTCAGCCTGGAGCCCGCCTTCCAGGCCCAAGGGCTGCCCGAGCCCCTCCACGGCCGCCGCGCAGCATGGATTTCATTGGCGACCCTGCTCCGTCGAGCCGCCTGCCCTCACCTCGATATCCAACCGAGCGAACTGGTCTCCGGCCTCTACGGCTCTGCCGGCGATGTCCCGGTCTACGCCTTCATGGCCGACACACTCGACAATGGCGCAGGCTTCTGCACCCACCTGGCTTCCAGCACCGAGGAGCTCAACGCCTTCCTCGACGCGGTCTCCGCCTACCTCGGCGAGCTCGCGGAGCCGACCCACAGCTCCGAGTGCACCGCCTCCTGCTACGAATGCCTCCGCGACTACGCCAACATGTCGGCCCACGCCCTCCTGGATTGGCAGCTGGCACGCGACCTCTTCACCATCCTCCGGGGCCAACCGCTGCCCCTCGACCTCGACAAGCAGGCCCGCCTGCTCAACGCCTGGGCCAGCGAGGACGGTTACGAGACGCTGACCACCGCGTCCGGACCCGTCGCGATCTACAGCAGCCTCTGGGGCAGCGGCAACCAGATTGCCGTCATCCCCAAGCACCCACTTGAAGCCTCCGACTACGCCGCCGGCCCCCGCCTGTCCAAGGCACTCTCCGACGCCCGAAATGCCGTCCCTGAGGCCGCAGCCGTCGTCGCGATCGACACCTTCCTCCTAGACCGCTCTCCAACCACTGTCACCACCCACCTTGAAAGAGCCGACGATGTGATCCCCTGAGCCACTGGGCAAGCGCGCAGATGGCGGGGAAGCGGTGGTCTTGATCGTTCCGCCGGTCGGCGCGGTGCCGAGCCTGGAAAACGCACCGTGCCCATGGAGGTCGTCCGGGTTCGCATGAACTCGTGATCGAGGAGGGCCGGGTTATCCGGCCCTCCTCGATCACGTTTGACTACCGGGGAGGTTGAGCGGTTGCGGGTTTTGGCTAGGGCTTCGAGGGCGGTTTCGTCTGCGGCGGGGAGGGTGTGTAGGTAGCGCTCGGTTGTGGCTATGGAGGCGTGGCCTAGGCGTTCCTTCACCACTTGGAGGTCGGCGCCGCCGTTAAGGAGCCAGGAGGCGTGGGCGTGGCGCAGGTCGCGCATGGTGGGTCTGAAGTTGAGGCTGGCGGCGGCCAGGGCGGGATACCAGATCTTGCGGCGGAACCAGTCGTTGGGGATGTGGCCGTCCGTCTCGCGGACGCGGCGGGGGCGCGGGTTGTCCTTGCCGTTCGCGCGGCGGGCGGCTCGGTAGAGGGTGAAGCAGCCTCGGCAGTAGTCGCAGCGGCAGCGGCCGACGGTGTACCCGCTGAGGGTGCCGTGGTTGTAGGTGCGGCCCTTCTCGTTCGGTTCCGTGCGGCCGAGGGTGGCTGGGTCTGGGATCTCGGTGATGCGGGCTCGGGGCTTGTCCTGGGGTGGCATCTGGAAGAGGAGGTCGTCTTGGGTGAGGTTCGCTGACCTGATGTGCTCCTCTAGCTTCTCGGTGATCTGGGTGCTGAGCTTGAAGCGGCGGTACTCCTTGTCCTTCGGGTAGTCCTTGACGAGGAAGTGGCGGCCTTCCGGGTGGAACTTCGGGTTCAGCTCGACGACGGTGCGGCTGACCGTGAGGATGCGGGACCTGAGGTTGAGGTCCTTCACGCGCAGCTCGCTGAGTTCGCCCCAGCGAAGGCCGCTCTCGATCTCGGTTTCGGCGAGGAGCCGGAAGGCGCCCTCGGGGAGTGCGTGGTAGACGTCGTCGAACTGCTCGGGGGTGATGATCTCGAGGGGCTTGCGGACTACCGGGGGCGTACGCACTCCGCGGCAAGGATGGATGAAGGTGACCTGGTCGTCCATCGCCGTGGTGAAGATGGCGCTGAGGATGATCTTGTTGTGGCGGATGCTCACCGGCTTCATGCCCTGGTTCTTGAGGGCCGTGATCCACGCGCGGACGTGCTCGGGGAGGATGTCGATCATCCGCATCGAGCCGAACGTCGGCATGATGTTCCTGTAGATCGCGTACGTGTAGCCCTCACGGGTGGTGGCCTCGACCTGGTGGTTCGGGAGCCAGGTCTCCTCGACGTAGTCCTTGAAGCGTTGTCTTCCTCGGCCTGGGTCGCCGGTTCGGCCTCTGGAGACTTCGACCTCTGCTCGCTGCCATGCCTTGTCGGCATCCTTTTTATTCGAGTATGTCCCGGCTGACCGCAGTCGACCTCGGATGTCGACGTAGCAGGCCGTGTAGCGGCACTTTCCGTTGTTGCCCTTGCGCTTCTTCGCGTATCCCAAGGCACGATCCTCCATGATCATCCGTCCGTGATTTGTCCGTGGACGGTGGCGGACGGGCCATCCTTGTCCGTGAATGGCTGACACCTCCACAGGCCGTCTACCTGGGATTTTAACGCGGATCGCCTTTACCTGCATGACCCCCAAATGGGCAGGATTTGAAGTTCGGGATGAAGAAGTCGTAGGCTCAAACGCCGCCCGACAGAAACTGTTAAACTGGATCGGTGCGTTTATCCGGCCCGGGGTCGGACCGCGAAACATGGTTCACGAAATGCGTCGGCTTACGCGCAATGAGCGCTTCTCTTCCGGGACTGATAGAGGCTGTCACCGTTGCACGGAGGGGAGGAGCGAGCGCGGCGTGCTGATGGTTCGGGCGGATCCAGTGCGGCATCAGGACGGCGTGATCGCGATGGGGGCCTCCCGCGCCGCCTGGCTGCGCCAGCGACGACTCCGGAATCCGGCCTGCCGGTGCTAACACAGACCGTCTCGACCGGGTGAGGGACCGCAGCGGTCGGTATAAGCCGGTGAAGGCGATGCTCATCGTAGGTGGTGCGGCAGTACGTTGCGTGCCGCGGTGTAGGGCCTTCCTGCGGGTGGGACCGTGCTCCGCCGGTGTGTGGGCCGGCGGGTGCAAAGCTTGTGGGTCAGGTTACAAGCCTCTCGTGTCAGTGTCGGAGGCCGTCGGTGGTGGCGTGGTCGAGGAGGATTCCGGCTCGGGATGCGCCGTGCATGGTGGTGTCGGTGATGCTGGCGGCGGTGAAGTCGGCGCCGTCGAGGACGGCGTTGACGAAGAGAACGTGATGGACGGTGGCATCGCGGAACCGGGCGCGGGTGAAATCACCGCGGGACAACACGGCCCAGTGAAGGTCGGCCTCCGTCAGGAGGGCGCCGGTGAAGTCGGCGCCGACCGTGGTGATCTTGTTGAGCCGGGCGCCGGTGAGATCGGCTCCGGACAGGTCGGCGTGGTCGAGTTCGGCGCCGAACAGATCCACGCCGCGCAGGTCACGCCCGGCCAGCGGGGCGCCCTGCAGGTCGGTGTAGTTTCCGTCGCTGGCGGGATAGCGGGCGTCGGTCCAGTCGTCGCCCCGTTTGGCGGCGCGGATGACGTCCTCGAGGTTGGCGGCCTGCTCGGGGTCGGCCCAGCGGGCGCGGGCGGCGTCGCGTTCGCGTGCCAGTGCCGACAGCGCCTCGCCATGCCGAGGTGAGGTCGCCTGCCAGGCCGTCGCGGAGTGGCTGTTGTGCATGCCGATGGTGACGGCCGCGTCGAGAGCGGCCGGATCGGTGAGGTTGCCGGTCCAGATACCGCCGGTGAGATCCGCGCCGGTCAGGTCGGCGCCGCTGAGGTCGCAGGTGAGGACGGTCGTGCGGACGGCACGCACCCCCGACGCGCGGCATGCCGTAAGGCGCGCCTCGGACAGCCGGCTCGCCGACAGGTCGGCGTCGACGAGCACGGCTCCGGACAGGTCGGTGTGGCGTGCGCTGACGTCGAGCAGTACCGCCCCGGTGAGGTCGGCTCCGGACAGGTCGGCGAAGTCCAGAACGGCCCTGGTCAGGTCGATACCGGCGAGGTCGCGGCCGGCCAGCGGCGCACCGCCGAGGTCGGTCTCCAGCTCGAACGGCGGCCGCTCGCCCAGGGCCGCCGCCCAGTCGCCACCGGTCAGCGCCTCCTCGAGCGCCTCCTCCAACCGCGCGGCCATGAGGGGCTCGGCCCAGCGCTCCATGCGCCACACCGTCGCGGCCGCGTTGATGGACAGCATTCGCCGATTCTCCTACGCGCCGGGCGGCCAGTGGTGCATGGGCGCACTCGGCGGGTAGCCGATGCCGTGCAGGAAGCCGTTGACGTTGTGGAACAGCTTGTTGGCACGTTCGTGCTGGTCGAACAGGTTGGTGAGCGCCTCGTGGGTGAGGTCGTCGGGCAGCCTGCGTTCGAGTCGGGAGATCTCCCGATCCAGTGCGGGGATGATGTTGTTCTGCAGCGCGTTGCGGGCCTGCTGGAGGTCGTGGATGTGGCTGTACGGAACGTTCGTGACCGGTTTGCGCGCCACCACCACACCCTGGGACTCGAGTCTCGCGGCCTTGAAGTGGTTGTGGTCGGTCTGTCGGTTGATCTTGCCGAGCGGATCGTCGGCGACGTTCTCCAGCTTGTTCATCGCCTGTTTCGCCTCCTGGCTCAGCCCGCTGTAGTCGGGGGCGAGCCCGAAGGGATCGGCCCATCGCCAGGGGTTGGGCACGTAGGCGTGCGGGTTGGGACCTCCCGCCAGGCCGATGGGATCGGCGCTGATGTAGCGAGCCGTCTCCGGGTCGTAGTAGCGGTGATAGTTGTAATGGAACCCGGATTCGTCGTCGTAGTACTGACCTGGGAAGCGCAGCGGGCATGGCACGTCGGCGCCGGCTCCTCTGGGCGATCCGGTGCCCGCTCCCCGAGCGGTGTCCGCGCCCCAGATCGAACTGCCGTCGGCGGAGACGACGTCGCCGCCGGGCGTCACGAGTTCGGCGGGCGCGCCGACGAGGTCGGCGACGATGGCGTGAAAGTGCGCGTCGGTGCCGTCAGACGAGTGGACGTCCTGCAGCAAGGGGACGAGGCTTCCCGGCTCATGGGCCCAAGTCGTCACTGTGTCGTCGCGTTGCTGCTCGACGAGTACCGGACCGTCCCATGTGAACGACGTCCGTTCCACGATGGTCTGCCCGTCGGCGGTGACCCGTTCCTTGGCGATGCGACGGCCGAGCGCGTCGTAACGGTAGCGCCAATGTGTCCCGTCCGGGGTGACGAGCGCGACGAGCCGGTCCTCGGGGTCCCAGAAGTAGCGCCAGTCTCGGCGGCCTCCTGACAATGTGGTCTGCCGCCGGACGACCAGGCGCCCCTGCTGGTCATGCTGATACTGCGTCCTGCCCGCCCGCCGCAGCAGCGTCCCGGTGAACACACGGCCGCCTTGCACGGCGCCCGTGTCTTCAGGGGCCGCAGGGCCGGGCCAGGTCGCCGCCGTCACGTTGCCGGCGAGGTCGTAGCCGTACTGCTCCACACCGGCTGCGCTGTGCACGGAGGTGATCCGGCGGTGTCCGTCGACCCGGGCCAGCCGTTGCCCGCGCCGGCGATCGTTGACGGCGGTCGGGCTTCCGTCCTCTCGGTAGGCGTGCGTGCGGTGCTGGAGCGGCCTGGCGTCGGGACCGGTCCGCGGGGTCGGTGCACCCCAGAGGGCCTGGGACGTCAGCCGTCCCGCGGCGTCGTACTGCTGGTCGAGCACCACGGTGTCGCCCAGCCGCCGCCGCGTTTCCCTGCCCAGGGCGTCATAGCCGAAGCCGAGCCGTTGGCCCCCCGCCACCAGAGCGGTGAGGCGGCCGGACGGATCGTAGGCCCACGCCGCCTCCCAGCCGGACGGCGTGCGGCGCCGCATCCGGCGGCCGAGGGGGTCGTAGTCCGTCCGCACCGTGCGTCCGTCGCAGGTCTCGGCCACGACCCGGCCGAATATGGGGCGCGTTCGAACACCGCCTCGGAGTGGGCGTTGGTGGGGCGGATCATCCGGCCATTGGGTCGTAGGCGTCGGTGCTTGTCCCGGCCGCCGTACGCTGCGCCACCACCCGTCCGAGCAGGTCCTGCTGGAACTCGATCACCTCGTCCACGCGGTTGGCCGGCGTGATCAGCTGGTTCCCGGCGTCGTGGGAGTAGCGGAGCATGCGGCCGTTGACGTTGGTCTCGGAAACGATGTTCCCGGTGTCAGGGCTCGGGCGGGCGGTTCGGGGGTTGCGGCACGTTGAGCTACTTCGGACGAGCTCGGGTTGGGAGGGTCTTCGCGTTGGCCGGCTCCGAGGGGTAGGCGGTTCCTTCTGGGGTGTGTTCGGAGGGTGGGGGTGGTTCGGGGCGGGGTGCACGGTGGGGGTATTTACGATTTGGTCTTGACAAATATTCGCTTGCCCGCATCATTATTGGCTGGTGGGTGGTCGGGAAGCCCGAGGAGGAGGGCGCGGATGCAAGCGGTTGGAACGCGGCTTGAGGCCGGGGCTGGGCGGCGGGTGAAGCCGGCAGGTCGGCGCAGGGGACGGGACGATCGGCGGGTCGGGTGGTTGTTCCTTCTGCCGGTGATCGTCGGGTTCGTGGTGTTCTATGCGTATCCGACGGTGCGGGGCGTCTGGTACTCGCTCACCGACTACAGCCTGCTCAACGAGCCTGCGTATGTGGGGGCCGACAACTACCGGCATCTCGTCGACGACGCGCAGTTCTGGAACGCTCTCAAGGTCACCGCCTACTACGTGGTCGTCAACATCGCGTCGCAGACGGTGTTGGCGCTGGGGCTTGCCGCGTTGATGCACCGGCTTACCCGGTCGGTCGTGCTGCGGGCGGCGTTGTTGGTGCCGTGGTTGGTGCCGAACGTGACGGTGGGGCTGTTGTGGGCGTGGTTGCTGGATCCGGATCTCGGGTTCGTCAACCACGTTCTTGGTGGGGTCGGGATCGACACGACGTTGTCGTTCAACTCGCCGACGTGGGCGATGCCGTTGGTGGCGCTGGTGAACAGCTGGGCTTACACCGGGTACACGGCCCTGCTGCTGTATGCGGGGATGCTCCAGATTCCGCAGCACCTGTACGAGAGCGCCGCGATCGACGGGGCGGGGGAGGCGCGGATGTTCCGGTCGATCACGCTGCCGCTGCTGCGCCCGATCCTGGCGCTCGTGCTGGTGGTGTCCCTGATCGGCTCGTTCCAGATCTTCGACACCGTCGCAGTCGCGTATGGGGGGAAGGCGCCGATCCCCGAGACCCGCGTCATTTACTACTACATCTACCAGCAGGCTTTCACGTACTTCCATATGGGTTACGCCGCTGCTGTGGCGATGGTCCTCGTTGTTCTTCTGGGTCTGCTGACAGCCCTGCAGATGCGGCTGCTGCGCGCTTCCCGCTCGGACCTCGGTTAGGAGCCCCGATTGTTCTCCCGTATGGGCCGAGGCGCTTCCTGGGCCGTTCTCGTTCTCGCGGTCGCCGTCACCATTTTCCCGTTCTACTGGATGGTCAGGACGGCGCTCACACCGGCGGCCGATCTGTATCGGGACTCGACGTCGCTGTGGCCGCACCATCCGACGCTGATCAACTTCAGGCGGGTGCTGGGGCTGGTCGACGCGCGGCAGGCGCGGTCCGCGGGCGGCTCGGGCGCGCAGATCGACTTCCTGCGGTACACGCTGAACTCGATGATCTACAGCGGGCTCATCGCGGTCGTGCAGACCTTCTGCTGCGCGATGGCCGGGTACGCGTTCGCGCGGCTGCGGTTCCCGGGCCGCGACCTGGCGTTCGGGGTCATGGTGGCGGCGCTGATGGTGCCGCCGATCTTCACGCTGCTGCCGAACTTCGTCCTGGTCAAGCAGCTCGGGATGCTGAACACCATGCAGGGGATGGCGCTGCCCAGCCTGCTGATGACGCCGTTCGCCGTCTTCTTCCTGCGGCAGTTCTTCCTGTCGATTCCGAGGGACGTCGAGGAGGCGGCGACGCTGGAAGGGATCGGGCCCTGGGGGATGTTCTGGCGGATCGTCCTGCCGATGAGCCGCGGGCCGCTGATCACCGTCGGCCTGACGACCGTCGTGTGGAGCTGGAAGGACTACCTGTGGCCGCTGCTGGTGGGCAAGGGCGAGGGAAGCCGGGTGCTTACCGTCGGCCTGGGGGTGTTCCTCCAGCAGTCTCCTAATACGGCGCCGGATTGGACGGGGCTGATGGCCGGATCGGTCATCTCGGTCCTTCCCGTGCTCGTTCTTCTGCTCTTCCTCGGGAGGCGGCTGGTGCAGTCGCTCAACTTTTCTGGCATGAAATGACCGGCGTGATCGAAGCGAGGACGTCAGTTGTCCTGGCCGACGGGCGGGAGTTGTTCTACTTCGACGACGAGCCCGGGCATGACCGGACGGCGTCCGACACGCGGTCGCTGCACAGGCCGGCGGGTGGCGCGGAGCTGCGGTACGACAGGTTGACGGGCGAGCCTGTTCTGGTGGCCGCCCATCGTCAGACGCGGACGGTGAGCGCGGCGGGTGGTGACTGCCCGCTGTGTCCGAGCAGGCCGGGTCATCCGACGGAGATTCCCGCCGGCGATTATCACGTCGCGGTATTCGAGAACCGTTTCCCGTCGCTGGGCGGTCCGGTCGGCGGACGGTGCGAGGTGGTGTCGTTCTCCAGCGATCACGATCGTTCTTTCGCCAGTCTTTCCGATGCGCGCTGGCTCACTATCGGGCGAGCCTGGGCGGATCGCACCGCTGCGCTGTCTGCTGTCCCTGGTGTGGAGCAAGTCTTTGTCTTCGAGAACCGGGGCGCGGAGGTGGGGGCGACGCTCAGCCATCCGCATGGCCAGATTTATGCCTATCCCTATCTGCCGCCCGTCCAGGCGGCGGTTCTGCGGACGGCGCGGGCGCACCGTGGTTGCCTGCTCTGCTCGATCGTTGAGGAGCAGGTGGCGGGCCCGCTCGTCGTCGCCGAGACGGAGGGCTTCGTCGCGTTCGTGCCCGTGGCGGCGCGGTGGCCGTACGAGGTGCACATCGTGCCGCGCGGGTGCGTGCCGTACCTGACCGACCTGGACGACGATGACCTCGCCGAACTGATGTGCCTGTACGGCGACGTCCTGCGCAGGTTCGAGGACCTCTTCGGCGACGGCGAGACCGCCTACATGGCCTGCTGGCATCAGCCTCCGCTGAACCAGACGGATCTCGCCCATTTCTACGTGCAGGTCTTCACGACGCGCAGGTCCGCGGACCGGTGGAAGTTCCTGGCGTCCAGCGAGTCGGGCGCGGGGGCCTTCATCAACGACGTTCGTCCGGAAGCCGCCGCCGAGCGGCTGCGGAACGTTCCGAAGCCGGAGCCGCGGTGACGGGGGTGTGGCGGGCGCCCGGCAGGGTCAACCTGATCGGGGAGCACACCGACTACAACGACGGCCTGGTCCTGCCATTCGCTCTTTCTCAGGGTGTCACCGTCAGCGGTTGCCGACGGGATGACGACGTTCTGGAAATGCACTCCATGGGGCGGATGGAGCGCGTTGACCTGACGGTGCTGGCCCCTGGCGTTGTTACCGGATGGGCGGCCTATGTCGCAGGCGTCGCGGGCTGCCTGCGCGATGCCGGATATGCGGTCGGCGGCGCGACCCTGCGGTTCGCGTCCGATCTTCCGCAGGGTGCGGGTGTGTCGTCGAGTGCGGCTCTGGAATGCGCCACCGCTGTGGCCCTTGCCGGACTCTACGAGCTCGACGTCGGCGGCGAGGAGCTCGCGCGGATCGCGCAGCGGGCCGAGCACGAGTACGCCGGGGTCCCCTGCGGGATCCTCGACCAGTCGGCTTCGCTGCTGTGCCGCGCCGACCATGCGCTGCTGCTCGACTGCCGCACCGGTGCCGCCGCCCATGTGCCGCTGCGGCTCGGCGACCACCGCGTTCTCGTGGTCGATACGCGCGCCGGGCACCGGCTCGGTGACGGCGAATACGCGAGCCGCCGGTCCTGCTGTGAGGAGGCGGCGCGCGCGCTGGGCGTCGGGTCGCTCCGAGACGTCACCGACCCCGAAGCGGGATCGCTGCCGGATCCGGTGATGCGCCGGCGGGTCAGGCACGTCGTCCAAGAGAACCGCCGCGTCGAGAAGGCCGTCGACCTCCTGTCCAGAGGCGAAATCGCCGCGCTGGGACCGTTGCTGACGGCGAGCCATGTCTCGCTGCGCGACGACTACGAGGTCTCCTGGCCGCAGGCGGACGTCGCCGTGGACGCCGCGCTGGCGGCGGAGGCGTGCGGCGCCCGCATGTTCGGCGGTGGTTTCGGCGGTTCGGTTCTCGTCCTCGCGCACCGGGACGCCCTCGCCGATGTCCGCGCCGCCGTCGACACGGCCTTCGACGGACGTGGCTGGGCCGCGCCCCGGTATCTGGAGACGACGGCGTCCGCCGGCGCCGGCCCGGCTCAGGAGGAGTGAACGAGAGGGTCGGGCATCCCGTCGGTGAACAGCTGGGCGTCGATGTGGTCGAGGGCGACGCGGAGGGCGCCGAGGGCGACGCTGTCGGCGCCGAGCGTGGACGCCCGGATCTCCGGGACGCGCAGGCACAGCCGGCCGAGCTCCCGGGCGAGCGGGTCGATGATCAGGTCGGCGGAGCGGGAGTAGCCGCCGCCGAGGACGACGACCTGCGGGTCCAGGGCCAGGACGAGCGCGGCCGCGCCGACGGCGAGGTCCTTCACGTACTTGCGGAGCGCGGTCTTCGCGTCGCGGTCGCCTGCGCGGGCGTGCTCGAAGACCCACGCGGCCCTGTCGTTGGGGTGGACGTCCGCGGGGAGTCCGCGGCAGTTCTCCAGGTGCGACGGGGCGGCGAGCCAGCGGACGGCCTTGAGGGCTCCTATCTCGCCGGCGGCCCCGCCGTAGCCGCGCCGCAGCGTGCCGTCGAGGATGAGGCCGGCGCCGGTGCGCATGCCCGCGAGCAGGTAGACGATGTCGTCGGCGTCCTGCGCGGTGCCCTGCCAGCGTTCGGCGACGGCGCCGAGCTTGCAGTCGTTCTCGACGAAGACCGGGCAGGTGAACCGGGCGGACAGGTGCTCGGCCGGCGAGACGCTCGCCCAGCCCGGCAGCGGGGTGAACAGGGTGGTGCGGCCGGTGGCGTCGACCGGGCCGGTCACCCCGACCGTCACCGCCCAGACCTGGTCGGGGCGCATGCCCGCACCGGCCAGGCACTGGGTGATGGCGGTGTCGACGGCGTCGAGCCGCGCGACCGGGTCGGCCTCCGGCTCCACCGGCAGCCGGTGGCTGTGCAGGACCTCGCCCTCCAGGTCCGCAAGCAGCACGAGGATCTTGTGGCCGCCGACGTCGACGCCGAGCACGTGCCCGGCGCCGGCGTTGAAGCGGTAGCGGCGGGCCGGGCGGCCGACGCTGCTGCCGTCGGGTTCGACGACCTTGACCCATCCGTCGGACACGAGCCCGCGGACGACGACGTCGGTGCCGGGCCGGGACAGGCCGGTGCGGGCGGCGAGTTCGGTGACCGTGGCGGGCGGCTGCCCCCGCATCGCCTTGACGACGCTGAGCGAGTTGAGCTCGCGGAGCTTGCTGACATCGGCCCCTGACGCGGCCCCGTCGGTCACCACGACCCCCTTTACGCTTCGGTGAAGACAAATTCTAGCCGTCAGGTCACGAGATCGGGTACAGCCGGCCGGGATCCAGGGCGGCCCCGAAGTCGACGGGACGGCCGCCGACGACGAAACGGTAGCGGCCCTGCCGCGTCACGGCGGGGCGTTCCGCGAGGTAGTCCGCCAGCTGCTTCAGCTCGTCGGCGCGGAGCCAGGACGGCGGGTCCGAGACCGCCTTGAACCCGCAGATCGCGGCGAGGTCGCGCAGCCAGCCCATCTGGGTGTCGGTGAGCAGGTTGAGGCGGCTGCGGAAGTAGACGACGTCGGGGTCGACCTGCGCGAGCGGCGCCTGCCACAGCCGGTGCAGGGTGTTGACCAGGGCGTTGTAGGCCATCGCGTCGGACGGGTCGTCGGTGGCGTAGTTGGCCCACATGGGGGCGACGTCGGGGCCGCTGCGCAGCCCGTCGAGCAGGCCGAGGGAGGGCAGCAGCAGGCTGCCGCTGCCGAGCAGGTAGGCCTCCGGGCCCGCGACCTGCCGGATCAGGGCGAGCGCTTCGCGGTAGGCCAGTTCGCGGTGCGCTCCCGAGTGCCGGACGCCCGGGACAGCCCCGGCGTTGATGAAGTCGAGCTTGAGGTAGGTGAACCCCCACTCGTGGACGACGCGGCGGATCAGGTCGGCGAGGTGCTCGCGGACCTCCGGGTGCGTGGTGTCGAGGGCGTGGTAGCCCGTCCCCCAGTTGTGTCCGGCGATCACCGGCTCGCCCCGTTCGTCGGCGAGCAGCCATCCGGGGTGCTCGCGGGCGACCTCGGAGTCCGGCAGGGCGATGAAAGGAGCGATCCAAAGACCGGCCCGCATGCCGGCGCCCGTGATGCGCTCCGCGAGGGCGGCCATGCCGGAGGGGAACTTGTCGTTGGCGTGCCAGTCGCCCACGGCCCGTTCCCAGCCGTCGTCGACCTGGACGACGTCGAACGGCAGCTCGGCGAGGGCCGCGAAGTCCTTGGTGAGCTGCTGCTCGGTGATGCCCTCGTAGTAGGCGTACCAGGTGCACCACACGTTGCCCGCGACGCGGTCGCTGCTGCCGAGCCGCGCCGCCAGCTGGTCGGTGTAGCGGGCGAAGACCTCCTCCTCGTCGCCGTACGCGAGGAACCACGGGGCACCGTCCTCCTCGCACCAGCCGGCGAGGGTGTCCCGGTCGGCGGACAGGCGCGGGGTGCCGAGCCCGAGCGAGCCGAGGAGCAGCACCCGGCCGTCCTCGCCCTGGAGCGCGGCGACGGCCGAGGAGTGGTGGCGGGCGGGGTCGTCCCAGACGGTGTCGTCGGCGGTGAGGCGCCGGTCGGGGGAGGCGATCCGGAGCGGGGCCTCGCTGAGCCGCCGCCACCCGCACGGGCTCCAGGAGTTCTGGCCGTGCCGGTAGAACAGGGCGTCTCCGAGGCCGTGCAGGACGGCGATCCGGCCGGGCGGCAGGATCAGTCCGCCGCCGGCGGGCTCGGGGGGCCGCACTCCGGCCGTCTCGACCGCGAAGGCGCGGCCGGCCAGGTCGACGAGCAGGGGCATGGGACTCCTTACAGGCGAGCAGAGCATTCGGCGGGACGTGCCCGGGCGCGGTCGGCGTGGCCGGCGCGGCCGGGAGCGGTCGGCCCGGCCGGCACCGGATGGGGGCCGGCCGGGGACCTCGCAGCGGTACGTCCCGCCGGGGGAGCGGGTCGGACGGTCAGCGGAACAGGGCGTTGACCTGCTGGTTGGCCTTCTTCAACGCCGACGCGGGATCGGCCTGGCCGAGGACGACCGACTGCAGCGAGTCCTGGACGATCTGGCTGACCTCGGTGCCGTGGTCGGTGATCGGCAGCTGGAACGTGGCGCCGGGGGTCTTGGTGTAGTCGACGTAGACGTGGACGTCGCGTCCCTTGGCCTTGTGGGCGGCGAGGGCCTTGTCCGTCGCGGTCTTGATCGCGGGGAAGACGACCGCGTTGGCGGCGACGAGGTCCTGGCACTGGGTGGAGCCGAGGAACTTCACCCACTTCCAGGCCGCGTCCTTGTGCTTGGTGCCCGCCCAGATCGCGTCGGACAGCCCGTTGATCGCGGACTTGCGGGCGCCGACGGGGCCGACCGGCAGCGGCGCGAGCGCGAACTTCTGCTTCGCGCCGTCGCCCAGGTAGGTGTTGATGGTCCAGGAGCCGGCGATCGTCAGCGCGGACTTGCCGGCGTTCATGATGGCGTCGATGCCGAGCGTCGACTGCTTGTCGAACCTCGGCGCGTAGCCCTTGTCCGTGATCGCCTTGTACCAGGCGATGGTCTGGACGAGCTTGGGGTCGTCGTACTGGAACTTCGTCCCCTTGGCGTTGCCGTCCAGGTAGGTGAAGCCGTTGGCGGCGGCGAGCTCGCCCCACCCGTTCTGGCCCTGGGAGCCGTCGTTCCACTCCGGCTGGTAGCCGTAGACCTTCACGTGGTTCTTGTCGAAGCCCGGGTCGAGGCCGTTGCGGCCCTTGTCGTCGATCGTGAGCTTGGCGATGGTCTGCTCGAACGTGCCGCCGTCGTTCGGGTTCCAGGTGAGGTTCTCCAGGTCGGCGGGCTTGATGCCGGCCTTGCTCAGCATGCCGGCGTTGTAGACGACGGCCTCGGTGTCCCAGTCCTTCGGCAGGCCGTAGCGCTTGCCGTCCTTGGTCCACACCTCGGCGAGGCCGTTCTGGTACTGCGACAGGTCGATCTTGTCCTTCTCGACGTAGGGCTGGATGTCGAGGATCTGCTGGCTGGCGACGAACTGCGGGTAGTACGACGCCTGGTCGGTCCACACGTCGGGGGCGTCGCCGGCGGCGAGCTGCGTGGTGAGGTTCTGCCAGTACTGCGCCCACGCCGTCTGAGTGATCTTGATGCTGACGTTCGGGTTCGCGGCGTGGAAGGCGTCCGCGCACTGCTGGTAGGAGGCCTGCTGGTTGTCGTCCCACAGCCAGTAGTTCAGCGTGACCGGGCCGTCGCTCTTGCCGTCGCCGGAGCCGCCGCACGCGGCGAGCGCCGTACCGGCCAGCAGTCCGCACAGCAGCGCCGCGCCGGCCCGCCTCTTGTTGATCATGGGTGCCTCAGCTCGGGGTGGGGGCGAGGGTTCTCGAGGTTCCCTCTTGCCTGGTTGGCTCTCGCCAATAATGATGTGGCTCATCGGAAAATTGTCAAGGGCGCCTCATAACCCCTTGGCCGGGCATCCCCCTGGAGGGCTTGCGATGGTCCACTCCCCGATCCCCAGACCGGCCCTGCTGGCGGCCGCCGCCGCGCTGACCTCGGTCGTCGCGGCCGTGCCCGCCGCCGCATCGGCCGCCGGCCCCGAGCCGGGCTGGCGGACGCTCGCCGAGGGCGAGGCCCCGGACGCCAACCCGCTGTCCGGTTTCATCCCCTACGCCGGGAACTACGCGACCTTCCCGCACTCGATGGAGTGGTTCTACCTGCCGGTCAACGCGGTGATGAAGGGCCCGCACCGGTTCGACTGGAAGGCGCTGGAGGACCAACTGGACGCCATCGCCGCGCGCGGGCACCAGACGGCGTTCCGCTTCTACCTCGACTACCCGGGCCAGCCCAGCGGAGTGCCGCAATACCTGCTGGACGAGGGCCTGGCCACCCACTCCTACGACGACTTCGGCAACAACGGGACGAGCGTCTCCCCCGACTACGACGACCCGCGGCTCGCGTCCGCGCTCGACCGGTTCATCGCCGCCCTCGGATGCCACTACGACGGCGACCCGCGCATCGGGTTCGTCCAGCTCGGCCTGCTGGGCTTCTGGGGCGAGTGGCACACCTGGCCGCACAACGGCGACCCGGGCACCGAGAACTGGTTCGCCTCCCAGGCCGAGCAGGTCAGGGTCCTCCACGCCTACGACAAGGCGTTCGACAGGACCCGCCTCATGGTCCGCTACCCGAGCGCCGACAACGCCGCCCTCGACATGGGCTACCACGACGACTCGTTCGCCTACTCCACCCTCCCGGGGACCGGCTGGAACTTCATGGACCTGATGCTGCAGGCCGGGACGGGCGGCAAGTGGAAGGACGAGCCCGTCGCCGGCGAACTGCGGCCCGAGCTGCAGGGATGCATCTTCAACGTGCCGGACGACTGCGTCACCGACGGCGACGACGACTTCGCCGGCGGCGTGGCGCAGACCCATGCCACCTGGCTGCTGAACCAGTACGCCTTCAGTCCCGGATACACCGGCGCCGCCTACGGCAAGGCGCTGCAGAGCGCCAAGTCCCTCGGCTACCGGTTCCGCGTCACCGGGGTGAAGACCGGTATTGGCACCGACCGGCGCGGCCTCAGCCTCTCGATCCGTCTCCAGGACGACGGCGTCGCCCCCTTCTACTACGACTGGCCGCTCCAGATCGCCGCCGTCGGCCCCGACCGGACGATCGCCCGCACCTGGACGACGTCCTGGAAGCTGACCGGCGTCAAGCCCGGCGCCCCGGCCGAGCTCACCGCCACCCTGCCCACGCGCGGCCTGCCGCGGGCGGGCCGGTCCGGCGGCGGCTACACGCTCGTCCTGCGGGCCGCCAACCCGATGCGCGGCGGCATGCCGCTGCGCTTCGCCAACGCCGGCCAGGACACCACCCTTCCCGGCTGGCTCACGCTCGGCGACGCCCGCATCTCCTGAGCACTCCGCCCCGCCGAGCACGCCGCCGGGCACTCCGCCCGCCGAGTACGCCGCCCGGCGAGCGCTCCGCTCCGCGCGCCTTCGGGGGACCCCTGCCCACCCCAACCGAGGAGGTCACCGTCCCATGCACCCGCTCCTGACGCGGTCGTCCCGCGCCTCCGCCGCACTCGCCGCGCTCGCCGCGGGCGTGCTGCTGACGCTGCCGCCGGCGTCCGCCGCGGCGGACCCGCAAGGCCCGCCGCCCCGGCCCGCAGCCCCCGCCGCGCCCGATCCGTCCCTGACCGTCCACCCGCTCACGGCCGCCGCAGGCCCCGTCGACAACCCGCTCAAGGGATTCGCCCGCTTCTACAACCCCGGCGCCGACCAGAACCAGGGCTACCCGCACTCGCTGACCTGGAGCTACTTCGGGCTCTCCGAAGTCATGACCAACGCGTCCGACTGCAATTCCTACGACTGGTCGAAGGTCGACGCCGCCCTCGATGAGAGTGCGCGCTACGGCAACCAGGTCGCGCTCCGGTTCTACATGGAATATCCCGACGGCACCGGCAGCCATCCGGCCAACGCGATCCCGCACTGCTTCGACGGGCACGTCACGTACCGCACCAACACCCGCTGGAACACGACCAGTCCCGACTACGACAACGCCTACCTGCTCACCGGCCTGAAGAACTTCATCGCCGCGTTCGGCGCCCGCTACGACGGCGACCCGCGACTCGGCTTCGTCCACCTCGGCCTCATCGGGCTGTGGGGCGAATGGCACACCTGGCCGTACGACAGCGACACCAGCGACGGCTACCCCGACTACATGCCGACCAACGCGCACCTGGCCGACATCCTCCAGGCCTACGACAACGCGTTCGACAAGACGAAGCTGGAGGTCCGCTACCCCGACTCCGGCGGGGGCGCGGCCGACGCCCGCGACATCGGCTACCACGACGACTCCTTCTGCTACCGCGAAGGCAGCCCGCTCGCCGGCGTCACCCTGCCCGAGTCGCTCGGCGGCGCCGGCTACTCCCAGCTCCAGCGGGCCCTCGACCAGGGCGTCGAGAACAAGTGGATCACCGACTCGATGGGCGGCGAGGTCCGGCCCGAGATCCAGGCCCAGGCCTTCTCCTCCTGGCCCGGCGGGTCCGGGACGGTCGACGACATGAAGGCGTGCATCGAGCTGGAGCACACCACCTGGAAGATCAACGAAGGCAGCTCCGGATACGGCCCGGCGGACGCGAACGTCGGCGCCGCGGTGCGGCTCATGGGGTACGACCTGGGCGTCCGCAACGCCTACTACCGCAACTCCGTGAGCGGCACCGCGCGGATCGGCGTCCAGATCGCGAACGACGGCGTCGCCCCGTTCTACTACCCGTGGACGGTCACGCTCGGCCTCAAGAACGGCTCCGGGACGGTGGTCAAGACCTGGGACACCCCCTGGGACCTGCGGACCGTCATGCCGCTGAAGATCCGGGCGTTCCCCGAATGGGGCGTCGGCTCCGACCCGGCCTACCGCGACTACGGCTACCCGCAGTACTTCCAGGCCGACGTCGGCCTCTCCGGCGTCGCGAACGGGAACTACCAGCTCGTCATGCGGGTGAAGAACCCGCTGGAGGCGGTGAGCGCCAACGCCAAGAAGCTGCGGTTCGCCAATGCCACCCAGAACGCCGACGGCTGGCTCGGCCTCGGTGCCATGACCGTCGGGGCCGGCGCGCCGTCCGCCACGGTCGAGGCCGAGGATCCGGGCAACACGCTCGCGGGCGGGGCCGCCGTCGCGTCCTGCGCCGGATGTTCGGGCGGCTCGAAGGTCGGCTACATCGGCAACGGCGGCACGCTCACCTTCAACCACGTCACCACCGGCGTCGCCGGAAGCCACGCCCTGACGATCTCCTACACCTCGGCGGAGGCGCGGTCGGCGACCGTCACGGTGAACGGCAATGCCACCACCGTCGCGTTCCCGTCCAGCGGAGGCTGGGACACCGTCGCGACCACCACCGTGCCGGTCACGCTGACCGGCGGCGACAACACGATCACCATCGCCGGCCCGAGCGGCTGGGCCCCCGACATCGACAAGATCACGATCACCTCGGGCTGAACCCCGCCGGTCGCCCCGGGCCGGTACCGGCCCGGGGCTCCGGCCCGCAGTGAGGAGCACCATGACCGACGACCTGCGTCTCGGCGTGATCGGAGCCGGCGGGCAGCGCGGCGTGCTCGCCGCCGCCGCCCATCGCCCCGGCCGGGGATCGCGCATCACCGCCGTATGCGACACCGACCTCGCCCGGCTGCCGGAAAGCGCCCGGCGGCTCGGCGCGGACGACGCCGCCCTCGTCACCGACCACCGCCGTCTCCTGGAACGCGACGACGTCGACGCCGTGCTCATCGCCACCCCCGACGACACGCACGCCGCGATCGCCGTCGACGCCCTGCACGCGGGCAAGGCCGTCTACCTGGAGAAACCCCTCGCCATCACCATCGACGACTGCGACGAGGTGCTCCGCGTCGCCGCGAAGACCGGGACGCGCCTGTACCTCGGCCACAACATGCGGCACATGGGCGTCGTCCGGCTGATGCGCGACATCATCCGGCGCGGCGACATCGGCGAACCGAAGACGGTGTGGGTGCGGCACTTCGTGGGACGCGGCGGCCAGTACTACTTCAAGGACTGGCACGCAGAACGCCGCCGCACGACCGGGCTGCTGGTGCAGAAGGCCGCCCACGACATCGACGTCGTCCACTGGCTGGCGGGCGGATACACCGAGCGCGTGAACGCCCTCGGCGACCTCATGGTCTACGGCTCGCTGCCACGCCGCCCCGCCGGTGAGCCACCCTCCGAAGGCTGGCTCACCGCTTCGCCCTGGCCGCCAGCCTCCTCCACCGGTTTCCATCACCACATCGATGTCGAAGACGTCTCCGTCATGAACATGCGATTGGACAACGGCGTCATCGCCGCCTACCAGCAATGCCATTTCAGCCCCGACTACTGGCGCAACTACACCGTCATCGGCACTCACGGACGTCTGGAGAACTTCGGCGACGAGGAGGGCGCCGTCGTCAAGGTGTGGAACAGCCGCCAGTCCGGCTATCGGCACGACCCCGACATCACCTACACCGTCCCATCGGCCACGGGAGATCACGGCGGAGCCGACGGCGCCGTCATCGAGGAGTTCCTCCGCTTCGCCCGCGACGGCGGCCCCACCGACACCTCACCCGTCGCCGCCCGAATGAGCGTCGCCACCGCCTACCTGGCAACCCTCTCCCTACGCGAGAACGGCACCCCCCACACCGTCCCCCACCTGGACCCCGACCTGACCGCCTACTTCACCAACCACCAAACCCCACCCCCTAGCAGCAGCCAAAGCGCGCCAATGCGCGGATAGGAAAGGATTTCTTGGAGGGGCGAACTTTTGTGGGCTTACGGACATCCTGATGCGCGTGGTGGGCCACTGGTTCGGGGGAAAGCGGGTCGGATTGATCACGTGGTGGGGGGGCAACTTCGCGGGGGCGGGGCCGCATCTCATCCGGCACAGCGCGACCACGAAGGTGGCGCACCGAGAACGGGAGCGGCGACCCATGCGGAAGATCGTGATCAGCGGAGTGGCGGCGGCACTGGCGCTCGGCCTGACGGCCTGCGGCGGCAACGGCGACGGCAGGACCGCGGCGGCGCCCTCCTCGCCCGGCGGGTCCGCGCCGGCGCCGAGCGAGAGCTCCACGCCGGACGGGACGGCCACGCCGAGCGGGCCGTCCACGCCGGGCGGCACGTCCAGCCCGCAGGGCTCGGGCGGTCAGGGCGCCCCCGTCGTCCGGCACACCCCGCCCGCGCCGCAGGGCGGCCAGCAGATCACCACCAAGTGGGGACGGCTGCGCTACCTGGCGCCGGGCAAGTTCCTCGTCGGCAACGTCGCCTTCTTCACCGCCGACGACACCGTCCTGTACGTCGCCGGCGGCACCTGCCCCGACGGCTCCCCCACCCCGCCCGACGTCATGAAGTGCTCGCTCGACGGGTTCGACCAGTGGGTGCAGGCCGCGCCGCACAACGCGAGCGTCCGCTTCTCCGGCCAGGCCGCCGTCCGCATCACCGAGACCCAGTAGCCCGGCGGGGGCACGCGGTACGGCGTGGGGTCAGGAGAGGAGGAGGGGGATCCAGACGCCCACGTTGCCGAGGATCACGGTGATCATGGAGTACTGCAGGAACGAGTGCTTGCGCCAGACGATCTTCGAGAGGGCGATCAGCTGGGTGCTGAGGACGAGGCGGTTGCGCCGGCCGACACCGTGTTCGAGGGCGGCGACGAGCTCGGCCGGGTCCCAGCGGCGCAGGTGGCCGAAGTAGACGTAGTTGCGCCGCCAGTTCCTGCGCGCCTCCATGCGGTTGAGCTGGGGGAAGACGGCGGCTCCGGCCAGCACGATGGCGCCGACCAGCAGGGCGACGCCGATGCCGAAGGCCCAGGTCTCCAGGCCGGACAGGTGCCGCAGCCGCTTTCCCGACTGCGCGAAGACGACGATCATGCCGAGGATCGCCGTCTCCAGGGTGAGGACGACGGAGGCCTTGGCGTCGACCTTCGCGGTCCAGTCGTGCAGGGCCTGGTGGACGCGCCAGGCGTAGGTCTCGAAGGTCTCGTCACCGGGCTCGGACTGCCGGCCGGAATGGTTCGAGGTCTGCGTCATCGTCCCCCCACTGGTCGCCGGCTCCTTCTTTTTGGACGACGTGGGGCGAACCGTGAGATCCGGTGGAACGGGAGTATGTCTCGCGGGTAACGGGATGCGCTGTGCGTGCGGCTAAAGGCGGAGGGCGCCTTTGGCGAGGTCGTGGGCGGTGAGGAGGGTGGTGAGGGCGAGGGCCGCCAGGGCGGGGGTGGCGGTGATGGTCGCGGTTTGTGCTGCGGCGGCGGCCAGGCCGGTGCCAGTGAGGGCCAGGGCGGCGGTCAGGCGGCGGGTGGAGGGGAGCGCGGCGGTGCGGGCGGCGCGGGCGATGAGGGTGCAGAGGCGGTAGGCGGTGAAGACGAGCGTGGCCCAGTAGTAGGCGAACAGGGCGGCGGCCACGGGCGCGGGCGGGTGTTGCAGGGTGCCGGTCCTGGCGATGAGGAGCATGGCCAGGACGGCCAGGGCGGGGGCCGTCAGGGTGCGGACGGTCTCCAGGGCCAAGCGGCGGAGCACTGACCAGTGGAGAGGCGGGAGCGGGGCGGCGAGGGCGGCGCCGAGCAGGACCGGGACGAGCCACACGCTGGTCGCGGGGTGGTTCGTGTCGGCGGTCAGGGCGGCCGACGGCGAGACGGCGCGCAGCAGCAGGGTCGACAGGGCGAGGACCGCGAAGAGGGCGACGGCGACGGTGCGGCGCGTCTGGCCGGTGCGGGGTTCGGGCCAGTCGGTGGGGTGGAGCCAGAGGCGGGCGGCGCCGGCGAGGGTGTCGGGCCAGGCGCGGAGGCCGGCGTCGCGGAGCGCGTCGTCGATCTCGGTGCCCCACCGTTCGCGGACGGCCGGCGGGTAGAGCGCGGAGGCCTTCATGCCGGGCCCAGGGCGCGGAGGCCGGCCTGGGAGACGCGGGCCATCTGCTCCAGTTCGGCGCGGAGGGTCGCGCGGCCGGCGTCGGTGATGCGCATGGTGCGGTGCCGTCCCTCGGACGCGTCGTCCGAAGGGCGGATCAGCTCGCGGGCCTCGAGGCGGGACAGCGCGCCGTAGAGGCTGCCGGGGCCGAGCTTGCGGCCGGTGAGCTCCTCGATGGCGGTGTTGATGGCGTAGCCGTGCAGGGGGCCCTCGGCGAGGACGGTCAGGACGAGCATCTGGGCGTCGTTGCTGTGCACGTCCCCGAGTGTAGTACGAGACGCGATGCTACTTGCCACGTAGTACGAGGCGCGTACTATGGCGGCCATGGAACGGACGCAACGGCCGCGCGCCGTGCTGGCGGGCCTCGCCCTGGCCTGCCTGTTCGAGGCGCTGACGGTCGTCGAGACGCAGGACAAGGGCGTCCGGGCGGCGAGCCCGTGGCAGGACGACCCCTACGACGTGGCCGTGTCGCTGGCGCAGTTCGCGGTGCCGATGCTCGCCGCGGTGATCGCGCTGCGGCTGCTCGCGTGGCGGGAGCCGGGCGGGCCGGACCGGGAGCGCCAGACGGTCCGGGCGGCGGGGGCGATGACCGCGCTGGTCGGGCTGACGCTGGCGTTCGAGTGGGCCGCCGCCGGCGTGGTGCGGCGGTCGTGGACCGGGTGGACGTGGGTCCTGGTCGGCGGGCTGGCCGTGACCTCGATGTGCGCGGTGGCCGTGGCGGTGATGCTGGCGCGGTGCCGGGGGACGCGGGGCCGGTGGCGGCATGACTGGCTCGGGGACGTCCTGCTGGTCGCGGCCCGGACGCCCGTGGTGCGGCGATGGGCCGTGCCGGAGGCCGCGGACTGGGTGCGGCGGCACGCGCTGGGCGTGTTCGCGCTGGCCAGCGGCCTCGCCGCGGGAGGGATCGTCGGCGCGATGGCCGTCGGCGAACGCTGGACGGATCCGGGGCTCATCGCCTGGGCGCTCGCCGTCGAGTTCACGTCCAACCTGGCGTTCTGCCTGATCGGCAACGCGGTCGCCGGGTTCGTCGCGCGGCCGGAACGGCCGTGGACGCGGCGGGCCGGCGAGGCGTCGGCCGTGGCGGGGTGCGTCGCGGTCCAGCTCGCGGTGGCGTTCCGCGACGCGCTCTGGCCCGGGACGGTGACGTCGGTGTTGGACCTGGCCGTCCTCACGCTCGGCGCCGGGGCGGCCGTCGCGGCCGTCGCCGGGGTCCTGCTCATGGCGAAGGGGAGGCAATGGCAGCGGTGATCAGTGCAAGCGGGCTGTCGAAGCGGTACGGGCGGCGGCAGGCCGTCGGCGGGCTCGGCTTCGCGGTCGGGTCCGGGCAGGTCTGCGCGCTGCTCGGGCCGAACGGGGCGGGGAAGACCTCGACGATCCGGATGCTGGTCGGGCTGTCCCGGCCGGACGAGGGGACTGCGCGGATCCTCGGCGAGCCGGTCGGGCTCGGGGCTCCGGTGCTGCGGCGGGTCGGGGTGCTCATCGACGGTCCGGCGTTCGTCCCGCACCTGTCCGGGATGGCGAACCTGAGGCTGCTGTGGACGGCGACCGGCCGGGCGTGGCCGCCGCCCGCGCTGGACGACGCGCTCGACCTGGCAGGCCTCGGCGCGGCGGCGGACCGGAAGGTCAAGGGCTACTCGATGGGGATGAAGCAGCGGCTGATGCTGGCGCAGGCGCTGATGCGCGCGCCCGACGTGCTGATCCTCGACGAGCCGGCGAACGGCCTGGACCCGGCGGAAGTGCGGGCGCTGCGGGAGCGGCTCGGGGAGCTGGCGCGGGACGGGGCGGCGGTGCTGGTGTCGAGCCATCAGCTGGCGGAGGTGCAGCAGCTCGCGACGCATGCCGTGGTGATGAACCGGGGGCGGCTCGTCGCGTCGGGCCCGCTGGACGAGCTGCTCGGCGGCGGGGACGCCTTCCGCGTCGAGGTGGACGACACCGGGCGGGCGGCGGCCGTGCTGCGGGAGGCGCGGAGCGTCGCGTCGGTCGCGGTGCGCGACGGCCGTCTCGTCGTGACCGCGCCCGGGACGCCCCCGGCGGAACTCGTGGAGGCGCTGGTCACCGCGGGTGTCGGCGTCATGTCGGTGACCCGGGCCGACCGGTCGCTGGAAGAGGCGTTCCTGACCATGACCGAAGGGGAGGGCGAGCATGCTCCGCGTTGAACTGAGGACGCAGCTGCTGCGGATCCGCACGCTCGTCGCCCTGGCGTGCCTGGCCGCCGTGCCGGTCATCGCCGGGCTCGCGACCGCGTCGCACGCCGGGCACCGCAACGGACGCCAGGGCGGGCTGTTCGGCGCGTCGTCGTTCTCCGCGCTCAACCACGCGATGGCGAGCCTGGAGTTCATCGGCCCGCTGCTGCTGCCGGTCGTGGTGGCGCTGCTCGCGAGCGCGATCGGCTCGTCGGACCGGGACTGGGGGACGCTGCGGTACCTGTACGTCGCGCCGGTCGGCCGGGCGCGGCTGCTGGCGGGCAAGCTCGGCGCCGTCGCGGTCGTCACCGCCGCCGCGACCCTGTTCGTGCTGGTCGGCGGCGTCGGCGTTGGGCTGGCGCTGTTCGGCTGGCATCCGTTCCACATCATCGGCGCGCCCGATCTGTCCACCGGGGACGCGATCGGGCGCGTGGGCGCGGCGTCCGGCTACACGCTGCTGTGCATGCTGAGCATCGCCGGGATCGCGTTCGCGCTCGGTCTGCTGCTGCCGCGCGGCGCGGAGGCGCTCGGCGCGTCCGTCGGGTTCGTGGTCGCGGCGAGCATCCTGAACGGGTCGCCGGTGCTGCGCGCCGTCCAAGCGGTCCTGCCGGTGCACTACTGGCAGGACTGGACGCACCTGTTCGACGCCGGCGAGACGGCCCGCCTCGGCACCGGGATCGTCTGCCAGCTCGCCACGACCGTCGTCTCCGCCGGGGCGTCCGTGCTGATCCTGCTGCGGCGCGACCCGGCGGCCTAGCGGACATGCGCCGCGACGAAGTCCTCCCACGTCAGGGTGCCCTTGTCGGCACCGTCCAGCGAGAGGTTCGCGGCGTCGCGGTAGGCGCGGCCCGCCTTGCCCGGCACGCGGACGGGCATCATCAGCCGGTGCTTGCCCGCCGCGTCGAGGTAGCCGCGGACGAGCTCGTCGATCCGGTACACCTTCGGGCCGGCCAGGTCGGGCACGCGTCCGGCGGGCTCGCCGAGGGCCAGCTCCACCAGGCGCGCGGCGACGTCGCGCGAGTCGACCGGCTGGAAGCGGATGCCGCCCGGCGCCGGGACGACCGGCAGCTTCGCCATCTTCCGCGCCATGGTGAACACCAGGTCGTGGAACTGGGCGGCGCGCAGGATCGTCCACGGCACGCCCGACTCCATCAGCGCCTCCTCGGCGCGCAGCTGCGTGCGCAGGTAGCCGATCGGGACGCGGTCCGCGCCGATCACCGAGATCAGCACGAAATGCCGGACGCCCGCGCGGGCGGCGGCGCGGGCGAGGTTCCGGGTCGCCACGTCGTCGCCCTTCGCGCCGCCCGCGAGGTGCAGGACGGTTTCGACGCCGTCCACCGCCGCGTCGACGCCCTCGTTCTTGAGCAGGTCACCGGTCACGTACTGAACGCCGGGGGCGTCCTCGTGCGGGCGGCGGCTGAGCACCCGGACGTCGCGTCCGGCGTCCCGCAGCAGGGGCAGGACATGCCCGCCGAGAGTGCCGGTACCGCCGGTGAGCAGGATCTGCGCGCCCATGTCGTCCTCCTAGGCCGTTCTCATTGCGATCGACCACCTAGACGGAAGGGACCGCAGGGAACGTGACATGCCGCGCAGGGTGACCTGGGTCATGGAAGGGCGGGAGCGCAGGGGCTAGCGAGTCGGGGGCCTCGCTAGCCCCTGCTGGGGAAATGGCGGTGGGGGTACCGGTAATGGCGATCGTCGCGGCGGTCCACGCTGACGGCGGCGGTCGGGCGGTCCGCGCGGCAGGTGACGGTCATCGTGACGAACCGGCTGGACGACTGGAACCGGACGAAGACGGCCCCGGGGGGCGTGCGGTTGCTGTCGCCGACGCTGAAGTTCTGCGCGGGCGTCCAGGAGACGAGGAACGCGGCGCCGCCGTCGCAGCGGGCGACGATGTCGCCGGCCTCGGAGGCCAGGTTGGTGATGGCGGTGGTGACCTGGCGGGTGACGGTGACGGTCGGCGCGGGCCGGGGCCTGTCGCGCGGCGGCGACGGCGAGGACGGCGCGGGCGACGGTTCCGGCGGCGTGGGCGGGACGGCGAGCGCGGCGTCGACCTCGTCCGGCGTCATCGGCTTGACGCCGCGTTCGGTGATGCCGGTGCCGACGGCGGAGATCGCGGCCATCCCGGCGCCGACTCCGAGCACGGCGGCCGCCGACCACACCGTGGCGGCGAGCGCGCTGTGCTTGGACATGCGCGAACTGTCCCACATCGATGACTAAGGTTCGGTTAAGCCGCCCTTAAGGCGTCTATAGGGCCTTTATCGGCCGCTTTCCCGGTCTAGCGTGGCGCCGTGGCGCAACTGTTGCTGGTGGAAGACGACGCCGAGGTGCGCAGCAGGCTCGTCCGCGCGCTGGGCGAGCGCGGGCACGCGGTCGCGTCGGCGCCCACGGGCATGGACGGCATCCGGCGGGCGGTGAGCGCCCGGCCGGACCTGGTGATCCTCGATCTCGGGCTGCCCGACCTGGACGGCGGCGAGGTGCTGCGGATGCTGCGCGCGGTCAGCTCCGTCCCGGTGATCGTGGCGACGGCCCGCGACGACGAGCGGGAGATCGAGCGGATCCTGAACGCGGGCGCGGACGACTACCTGGTGAAGCCGTTCGGGGCGGGCCAGCTGGACGCGCGGGTCCGGGCGGTGCTGCGCCGGGCGGAGGACCCGGGCGCGGCGGCCCGGGAGGTGCGGGTGGGCGGGCTGCGGATGAACGCGGCGGCGCGGGAGGCGGCGCTCGACGGGCGGCCGCTGGAGCTGTCGCCGAAGGAGTTCGACCTGCTGTTCTACCTGGCGTCGCGGCCGGGGCAGGTGGTGTCGAAGCGGGAGCTGCTCACCGAGGTGTGGCACGTGCCGCTCGGCGGGGCGAACAAGACGATCGACGTGCACGTGGCGTGGCTGCGGCGCAAGCTCGGCGAGTCGGCGTCGCGGCCGCGGTACCTGCGGTCGGTGCGCGGCTCCGGCATCAAGATCGTCGATCCGTCGTGAGGCGGCACATCACGCTGCTGGTGGCGTCGACGGTGGTGCTGGTGCTGGTGGCGTTCCTCGTCCCGCTGTCGCTGCTGGTGCGGGACGTGGCGCGGACGCGGACGCTCGCGGCGGCGAACGTGCGGGCGCAGGCGCTGGCGCCGGTGGTGGCGGCGGGCGACCGGGCGACGGTCGAGGTGGCGCTGCAGCAGACGGCGTCGAGCGGCTATCCGATGACGGTGCTGTGGCCGGACGGCCGGTTCAGCGGCGCGCCCGCCGGCCGGGACGCGGGGGTGCGGCTGGCGGAGCGGGGCCGGAGCCTGACCGTGGACACGCCGGGCGGCCGGGAGATCCTCGTGGCGGTGCTCGGCGGCCGCGGCGGGACGGCGGTGATCCGCGCGTTCGTCACCGACCGGCAGATGTTCGCGGGCGTCGGCCGCGCGTGGGCGATCCTGGCGGGGCTCGCGGCGGGCCTGCTGGCGGTGAGCGTGCTGGTCGCGGACCGGCTGGCGCGGTCGCTGGTGCGGCGGATCACGAAGCTGGCGGCGCTGGCGAAGGGCATCTCCACCGGCGACCTGGAGGCGCGCATCGAGCCGGGCGGCCCGCCTGAGATCCGCGACGTGACGGTCGGGCTGAACGAGCTGGCGGGCCAGATCGACGCGCTGCTGTCGCGGGAGCGGGAGCAGGCCGCGGACCTGTCGCACCGGCTCCGCACGCCGCTGACGGTGCTGCGGCTGGAGGCGGAGACGCTGCGGGACCCGGCGGAGGCGGGCCGGATCGGCGAGCAGGTCGACGTGCTTGAGCGGACCGTCACCGAACTGATCAACACGACGCGGCGGCCGGTGCGCGCGGAGGCGCCGTGCACCGACGCGACGGCGGTCGTGGCGGAGCGGGTGCGGTTCTGGTCGGTGCTCGCCGACGAGCAGGACCGCAAGATGGACATGCGGATCCCGTCCGGTCCGCTGCTGGTCCGTGTGCGCGCGGAGGACCTGTCGGCGTGCCTGGACGCGCTGCTGGGGAACGTCTTCGCGCACACCCCGGAGGGCGGCGCCATGGGCGTGGCACTGGAGGCGCGCAGCGGCGCGGTGTACCTGACGGTGGACGACGCTGGCCCCGGGTTCGGCGGGCGGCATCTGCTGCGACGCGGCGTCAGCACCGCCTCGTCGACGGGCCTCGGGCTCGACATCGTGCGGCGGACGGCGGAGGCGAGCCACGGCAGCCTCCAGCTCGGCGAATCCCCGGCCGGGGGCGCGCGGGTGATGGTCCGTTTCGGCGTTCCACCGCGCGACGGCGCCCCGTCCTGACGTCGCGCGGCCTCGGCCATTACGCGCCTTAGCCGACTCTTAACCCGTCCGAAGCGCCGCCTTATCGGGTGAGCCGCGACTCTGGCGGCGTGATGTCCCCTCCGCGGTCCGGCGGCGGATCCGTCCTGCCGCTGGCGAACCGCATCGTGCGGCTGGGCGGCGCCGGCGCGGGCGCCGTCCTGCTCGTGCTGTGCGCGGTGGTCGCGCAGGCGACGCGCGCGCCGGCGGGCCGTCCGGCGGCGGCCCCCGCGCCGGCGTCCGAGCGGACCCGCCCGGCGCACGCCTCGCGGGGCTCCAAGCCCGCCACCACCACCGCGAAGACGGCGCCGCTGGTCCGGACGGTGCGCACCGCCGTGCTCCGCCAGCGCTCGACGATCGCGCGCCGCGAGTTCGGCGGGCGCGCGCCGGAGGCGCCGACCGTGCTGCTGTCCCGGGCGGACGCCGCGAAGGGCTGGGCGTTCGGCTCGTCGGTGATCGCGCCGCCCGCCGGGGTGGCCGCGCCGCCGGACGCGTCGCTGTTCATCGCCCGGCACGTCAAGACCGGCTGGCAGGTGTCGGTGACCGGCGCGCCGACCTTCGCGGCGTTCGCGAAGAGCGCGCCGTCCGACGTCGTGCCGGACGGCGAACGCGCGCTCCTCGCCCGCTACGGGAAGGCCGCCGTGAGCGGGGCGGCCACCGGGCTGGAGCTGCCCTGGGGCGTCGGCAAGTCGTGGACGATGCGGCCCGCCGGCGACCCGAGGGCGATCGCGTTCGCGGGTGGGGACGGCCGGGTCCTCGCGCCCGGGCCCGGCCGTCTCTACCGGCTGTGCAGCCGGACGTCCGGGCACGCGATGCTGCTGCTCATCCACCCGAACGGGCTCGCCTCGACGTTCTCCCGGCTGACGGCCCTGACCGCGGTGAAGGACGGCGGCGCGGTCCGGACGGGCGCCTACCTCGGGACGACCGGGCGCGGCCTGCCGTGCTCGACCGGACAGGCCGCCGGGCCCGCGTCCGTGGTGTTCGGGGTGCTGTCGGGCGGGCGGCCCGCGGCGCTCAACGGGTTACAGGTCGGCGGCTGGACGCTCCAGGTCGCGGCGTCCGGGCGGGCCGTCGCGGCGACGCGGGCCGGCGTCCGCGTCCAGGAGGGCGACCCGCTGCTCAACCTCGGCTCCGGCGCGGTCCCCGTCCCGTCGCCGTCGCCGACCGCCACCGCGTCGCCGCAGGCGTCGCCGGCGTCCTCGCCGGCGACGGCGTCGTGACGGGGAGGCGCGCGTGAACACGACCTCGTCGCCGCCCGTCCGGGTCCCGGCGGGCCGCCGCGCCCTCAAGATCACGCTGATGGCGGCGGGGCTCGCCGCCGCGGCGGTCGTCGGCCGGACGGCGGGCGCCGCGCACCTGCTCACCGCCGCGCACGCCTTCCTCGAGTTCTTCTCCGGCGTGTTCACGCTGGTCGGGCTGACGGGCGCGGTCGTGTTCGGGCTGCTCGCGGCGAGCCGCTTCACGCCGATCCGGCTGCGGATCCTCGCCCAGTCCGGGCACCGCGCCGCCGCCACGCTCTCGCTCAGCTTCCTCGCCGTCCACATCGTGCTGAAGGTGCTGGAGAAGCACGCCACCGCGCTCGACGCGGTGCTCCCCGCCGCCGGGTTCCAGGGCCACGGGCTGATGGTGAGCCTCGGGCCTGTCGCCGGAGACCTGATGATCCTCGCCGCGCTCACCGGCGTCGCCCGCGGCCGGTTCATCGGCGCCGGACGCGCCTGGACATGGCGGCTGCTGCACCTCGCCGTCTACGTGTGCTGGCCCGTCGCGCTCGTCCACGGACTCCAGGCCGGGCGCGCCGCCAAGAGCTGGGTGATCTACAGCTACCTGCTGTGCGCGGCGGCGGTCGTCCTGCTGGTGCTGGTGCGGCTGGCGATCGCGTCCCGGCACCGCCGCACGACGGGGCCGCGGCCGGTCCGTCCCGCCGCCGCCGCGCCGCGCCCCCCGGCCCGGCGGCCCGCGCCCGCCGCCGAGGCCCGCGTCCCCGACGAGCAGTTCTGGGCGGACCTCAAGGACGAGGCGCGCCGCTGGTCGAGGAGCCGCCCGTGAGCAGGGGATTCCGCCTCACCACCGTCGGGCCGCCGCGCCTGTTCGCCGGTCTCGACCGGACGTCCCGGCTGGACGCGGCGGCGCACCGGCTCGTCCACCCCGTCCCGCGCGGGCTGCCGTTCCGCGAGCTCGCCGCGCTCGCCGAGGCCGCCGACCTGCGCGGACGCGGCGGCGCCGCGTTCCCGTTCGCGCGCAAGCTCGCCGCCGTGCACCGGTCGGCGCAGCGCACCGGACGCGACTGCGTCGTCCTCGTCAACGCCACCGAAGGCGAGCCCGCCAGCTCCAAGGACAAGGCGCTCCTCGCGCACGTGCCGCACCTCGTGCTGAACGGCGCCGTCCTCGCCGTGAAGGCGCTCGGCGCGCGCGAACTGGTCATCGGCGTCACCGACGACGGCCTCGCCGCGCGGTCGCTGCGGCTCGCGATCGCCGAGACAAGGCTCCGCGACCGCGCCCGCGTCGTCCAGCTCCCCGAGCGGTTCATCACCGGGGAGGGCG
The DNA here is from genome assembly GCF_040651755.1 of Actinomadura sp. NPDC048394. Classification (NCBI taxonomy): domain Bacteria; kingdom Bacillati; phylum Actinomycetota; class Actinomycetes; order Streptosporangiales; family Thermomonosporaceae; genus Actinomadura; species Actinomadura sp. NPDC048394. The sequence continues at coordinate 116,996 of NZ_JBEZJL010000013.1, forward strand.
GCGCGCTCGTCCGCGGCGTCAACGGCGAGACGCCGATCCCGCCCGGCCAGAAGGTCCGCGCCGCCGACAGCGGCGTCGACCGGCTCCCGACCCTGCTGTCCAACGCGGAGACGTTCGCGCAGCTCGCCGTGCTCGCCGAGCTCGGCGCCGACCGGTACCGCGCCGCCGGCACGCCCCGCGAACCCGGGACCGTCCTGCTCACCGTCACCCTCCCCGACGGAGGGCACATGGTCGTCGAGACCCCCGCCGGCGTGCCGCTCGCCGACGTGCTCCGGCACTGCGGCACCGACGCCGGGCAGGGCGTCATCGTCGGCGGCTACCACGGCGCGTGCCTCACCCCCGCGCAGGCCGCGCAGGTCAGGGTGTCGCGCGAGTCGATGGCGGCGGCCGGCGGCGCGCTCGGCGCGGGGATCGTCATCCCGCTGCCCCGCGACACCTGCCCTCTCGGCGAGATCGCCCGCGTCGCCGGGTACATGGGCGCCGAGTCCGCCGGGCAGTGCGGCCCCTGCCGGCTCGGCCTGCCCGCGATCGCCCGGTCCGTCGCCGCGCTCGCCGCCGGGACCGCCGGGGACGAGGCCGTCGCCGCCGTCCGCCGCGGCAGCGCCACCGTCCGCGGCCGCGGCGCCTGCAAGCACCCCGACGGGACGACCCGGTTCCTGCTGTCCGCGCTGCGCGCCTTCGACCAGGACGTCGCCGCGCACCTCGACCGGGGCGGCTGCGGCCGGCCCACCCGCCGCTTCCTGCCCGTGCACGGCGAGGAGCCGGAGGAGGCCGAGCGGTCCCCGCACCGGCTCGCGATCGACTGGTCCCGCTGCGCCGGGCACGGCCTCTGCCGCCACCTGCTGCCCGACCTCGTCCGGCTCGACGAGTTCGGCTACCCCGTCATCACCGACGGCGCCGTCCCCGCGCGGCTGCTGCGCGACGCCGTCCAGGCCGCCGAGATGTGCCCCGCGCTCGCGCTGTCCGTCCGGAGCGCCTGACCCGGGCACGGTCGGAACCCCGGCACGGCCGGAACCCGCTGGTCATGAGGGCTTTACCGGGGCCGGACCTTCCGGGGCTCGGCTTGCGGGTAGTGCCATCCCGCCGACCGGCCACGAGCAGAACGAGCACGAGCAGAACGAGGGGGAGAGCCGGCGTGACCGACGTTGCGAGCTTGGGTTCCGAGCCGGGGGACGAGCGCCCGGTCCTGACGAACCGCCAGGGCCATCCGGTCTACGACAACCAGAACCAGCGGACGGTCGGGGCGCGCGGTCCCGCCACCCTGGAGAACTACCAGTTCCTCGAGAAGATCAGCCATTTCGACCGGGAACGCGTCCCCGAACGGGTCGTGCACGCGCGCGGCGCCACCGCGTTCGGCCACTTCGAGGCGTACGGCAAATGGGGCGACGAGCCGATCTCCCGGTACACGCGGGCGAAGCTGTTCCAGGAGGCGGGCAGGCGGACGCCGGTCGCGCTGCGGTTCTCCACCGTCATCGGCGGCCGGGACTCCGCCGAGACCGCCCGCGACCCCCGCGGGTTCGCGATCAAGTTCTACACCGAGGACGGCAACTGGGACCTCGTCGGCAACAACCTCGCGGTGTTCTTCATCCGGGACGCCATCAAGTTCCCCGACGTCATCCACGCCCTCAAGCCCGACCCGGTGACGTTCCGGCAGGAGCCGAACCGGATCTTCGACTTCATGTCGCAGACGCCCGAGGCGATGCACATGCTCGTCAACGTGTTCAGCCCGCGCGGCATCCCCGCCGACTACCGGCACCAGCAGGGCTTCGGCGTGAACACCTACAAGTGGGTGAACCACGCCGGGGACACCGTCCTGGTCAAGTACCACTGGATCCCGAAGCAGGGCGTCCGCAGCATGACGGCCGCGGACGCCGCGGCCGTGCAGGCGGACGACCTCGGCCACGCCACCAAGGACCTGCAGGACGCCATCGACCGCGGCGACTTCCCCGAGTGGGAGCTGGTCGTACAGATGATGAGCGACGACGACCATCCCGAGCTGGACTTCGACCCGCTCGACGACACGAAGGTGTGGCCGGAGAACGACTTCCCGCCGAAGCCCGTCGGCCGGATCGTCCTGGACCGGAACGTCGCGAACAACTTCGCGGAGAACGAGCAGATCGCGTTCGGCACGGGCGTGCTGGTCGACGGCCTCGACTTCTCCGACGACAAGATGCTCGTCGGCCGGACGTTCTCCTACAGCGACACCCAGCGGCACCGGGTCGGGCCGAACTACCTGCAGCTGCCCGTCAACCAGGCCAAGGGCACCAAGGTGCGGACCAACCAGCGCGACGGGCAGATGACCTACTACGTGGACGGCGCCGGCGAGAACCCGCACGTCAACTACGAGCCGTCCATCACCGGCGGGCTGCACGAGGCGCAGTACCCGACGCACGACGACCAGGGCCCGGAGATCCGCGGCCGGCTCACCCGCAAGCGGATCCCGCGCGCCAACGACTACGAGCAGGCCGGACAGCGCTACCTGCTGATGGAGGACTGGGAGCGCGACGACCTGGTGGACAACTTCGTCGGCCAGCTGTCGCAGTGCGTGCGGCCCGTCCAGGAGCGGATGGTGTGGCACTTCCTGCTGGTCGAGGACGACCTCGGGCTGCGCGTCGGGAAGGGCCTCGGCATCGCGCCGGAGGACGTCGCGCACCTGAAGCCGCTGAACGGCCAGGACCTCACCGACGAGGACAGGCGGCGGCTCGCCAACCTCGGCAGGAACGGGCCGCGCGACGTGAACGGCCTCAAGATGACGCACTGCGTCCCGAACCAGCGCGCCGTCCACGCCGCCGCCTCGAACGGCAGGTGACCGGCCCGGGCGGCGGGCGGGCGGACGGCGCGCCGCCCGTCCGCCCGCCCGCCGCCCGTCAGACCAGCCAGTCGGGCGCCGCGCGGACGGCGAACAGGTCGGCGAGCAGGAGCGCGGCGAAGGCGAGGCCGCACCACGCGTACTTCTTGAGGGTCGGCTTCTCGATGAACAGGATCGTCGCGGTGATGGCCCCGCCGACCGCGGACAGCAGCAGGAACGCGACGGCCAGGCCCGGGGCGTTGCCGCAGGGCTCGTCCTCGAAGCAGTCGCCGGGGCCGAACAGCGCGCCCGTCCCGAGCAGGAAGTTGGCGAGCGTGGCCGGGCCGGTGAGCACGCCGGCGGCGGCGGTGACGCCGAGCGGCCAGAACCAGCGGCGCCGTGGCACGGGCGGCCCCGATCCCATGTCGCGTTCCCCTTCACGACGCGGTCCCGCAATGCCGGGCTTTCACGCGTGTTCGATAGCGGAAACGGCCGCCCGGTTCGGACGGAATTCGAAATGGCCTTCCGCGGTCGTGCGCGGGGGCGCGGTCAGTTCGCCGAGTAGCGGTGGCCGCGGGCCACGAGCGGGTAGAGGCGGGACCGGTTGCGGGGGCGGGCGGCGCGGTGGTGGCCGTCCACCGCGGCCTCGACGATCTGGTCCTCGGCGCTGAACGCGCTCTCCATGACCGCGATGAACTCGGTGTTCGGCGGGTGGACGCGCGCGGCGGCGTTGGCGGTGCGGCGGATGAGCACGCGGGCGCCGCTGCGCAGCGCCGACTCCAGGTGCCGGACGTCCTGGCCCGCGCGGGCCTCGTGGGCGCCGAGGCGGCGGAAGTGGTCGAGCGCGGCGCCGCGGTCCTGCGCGCCGGTGTAGACGGTCACGGCGTCCCGGACGAGCGTGAGGATCATCGCGGCGCTCAGCCCGGTGTAGGCGGGGACGCGGCCGGCGATCTCGCCGACGATCTCGGCGGTGATCTCGTCCAGCCGCTCGGCGAGCAGTTCGGTCACGGGGTTCATGGCGGCGTCCCTCATGCTCCGTCGTCGCGTCGATCCGTCCCGCGCGTCCGCGGTGGGAACATGTTACTCACGCGTAGGCCGGATGTACCGCCCTAAAACGGAGATCTCCCGTTACCTCGCCGCGGATCAGTGCGCGCGGGCGTGCGCGTGCCCGGCGCGGAAGGTGTGCCGGTAGGCGGACGGCGGCACGCCGATCGAGGCGACCAGGTGCTGGCGCAGCGACGCCGACGTGCCGAAGCCCGCCCGCTCGGCGACGAGGTCGACGGGCAGGTCGGTGGTCTCCAGCAGGCGGCGGGCCAGGTCGACGCGCTGCCGGGCCAGCCACTGCCCCGGCGTCATCCCGACCTCGTCGCGGAACCGGCGGGAGAACGTGCGGACGCTCATCCGCGCGTGCCGCGCCATCTCGGCGAGCGGGATCGGCCGGTGCAGCTCGCCGAGCGCCCACGCGCGGGTCGCGGACGTGGCGGCCGCGTCCGGTGCGGGGACGGGACGCTCGATGAACTGGGCCTGCCCGCCCTCGCGCCACGGCGGCACGACGCAGCGGCGGGCGACCTGGTTGGCGATCTCGCTGCCGTGGTCGCGGCGGACGATGTGCATGCACAGGTCGATCCCGGCGGCGACGCCGGCGGAGGTGAGCACGTCGCCGTCGTCCACGAACAGGACGTCGGCGTTCACGTCGACCTCGGGAAACAGCCTCTTGAAGCGCTCGGCCTCGGCCCAGTGCGTGGCGGCGGGCCGGCCGTCGAGGAGGCCGGCGGCGGCGAGCAGGTGGGACGCGGTGCAGATCGACACGATGCGCGCGCCGGGGCGCAGCCGGGCGAGGGCGTCGGCGACCGGTGCCGGGCATTCCGACTCCACGGCGGGGCCGCATCCGAACGGCGGGACGACGAGCGTGCCGGCGGTCCCGATGATCTCGGAGCCGTGCTCGACGGCGATCGCGAAGTCGGCGCTGGTGCGCACCGGGCGGCCGTCGATCCCGCAGGTCAGCACCTCGTAGAGGGGTTCGCCGGCGGGGCCGGTGGCCGAGCCGAAGATCCGCACCGGGATGCTCAGCTCGAACGGGTACACGCCGTCGAGGGCGAGGACGACGACACGGTGCATGGCCGGAGTCTTTCACGCGCCACGATGTGGCCACAATGCGACTCTCCGGTCTACTGCACGTGCATATGCACTTGCCGCTACTATCCCGCCAGCAGCATCCCCACCCCCGAGGAGCGGCGTTGAGCGCAGGGCAGGAACCGCGGTCGGCGGGGCCCGGGAACGGGGCCGTGCGGGGGCCCGCCGCGCGGCGCATGCTCGTCGGCGCCCGGCTGCGCGGCCTGCGCGAACGCAGCGGGCTGAGCCGCGACGAGGCCGGCTACGCGATCCGCGGCAGCGCGTCCAAGATCAGCCGGATCGAGCTCGGCCGCACCTCGTTCGCCCGCCGCGACGTCGCCGACCTGCTCACCCTCTACGGGCTGCCCGCCGGCGCCGAGCGCGAGGAGCTGCTCCGCCTCGCGCAGGAGGCCAACGAGCGCGCCTGGTGGCACCGGTACGGGGAGCTGATCCCGGCCTGGACGCACCGGTTCCTCGACCTGGAGGAGACCGCCCGCGAGGTCCGCGCCTACGAGCCGTGCCAGATCCCGGAGCTGCTGCAGACCGAGGAGTACACGCGCGCCAGCCTGGCGATCCGGGACGGGATCCGGGAGGGCGACCGGCGCATCGAGATCGACGAGCGGGCCGCCGTCCGCCGGCTGCGCCGCCGGCGGTTCGCCGACGGCCCCGGGCGTACGCTCGCCGCCGTCATCGACGAGGCGGCGCTGCGCCGCTACGTGGGCGGGCCCGAGCTGATCCGCGGCCAGCTCGGGCACCTGGCCGCGCTCGCCGACACCGGCCGCGTCGAGCTGCGGATCATCCCGGTCGGCGGGCGCCCGCTGCCGCTCGCGCACGGCTTCACGATCCTCAGCTTCGCGGGACGGGCGCTCCCCGACGTCGTCTACGTCGAGTTCCTCACGACCGCGCTCTACCTGGACAAGCCCGCCGACGTCGCCGCGTACGCCACGGCCTGGGACCGGCTGGCCGCCGCCGCGCTGCCCCCGGACGCGGGCCGCGACCTCCTCGCCGGCCTGCTCAAGCTGCTGTGACGCCCGACCGGCACGAGGTCAGGCGGGCGGCGGGTTCGCGGCCGCGCCCTCGGTGCTCAGCAGGACGACGGTGTCCGCGGGCCCGAGGCCGAGGCCGGGCAGCGCGGCCCGCACCCCCGCCAACGCCGCGGCACCGCACGGACCTGCGGAAACGCCCAGCGCGGCCAGCTCGCGCGCGGCGCCGGCGACGTCCGCGTCCGCGACGCTGACGGCGGCGTCCACGCCCGCCCGCAGGTACGGCCAGGCCGCCGAGGACGGGGTGGCGCAGTTCAGGCCCGCCATGGCCGTCGCGCCCGCCTGCACGCTGACGAGGCGGCCGGCGGCCAGGCTCGCCAGCACGCACGGCGCCGCGTCCGGCTCCACGGCCAGCAGCTTCGGCGCGGACGCCCCGGACCGGTAGTGCACCACCGCCGCCTGCGCCAGCGACCCCACCCCCACCGGGACCGCCACGACGCCGGGCGACCCGGCGCCCGCCGCGCGCAACTGCGCGTCGATCTCGGTGAAGAGCGTCGAGTAGCCCTCCACGATCCACCGGGGCACGCGCTCGTAGCCGGGCCAGGCCGTGTCCTGGACGAGCAGCGCCGACGCGTCTCCCCCGGCCGACTCCGCGGCCCTGCACACCGCCTCGTCGTAGGGCGCGGCCACGCGGACGACCCGGGCGCCCTCGTCCTCGATCGCGGCGAGGGCGGCGGGGTGGACGCCGTCCGGGACGAACACGTCCGCCCGCGTCCCGAGCATCCGGGCCATCGCGGCGACGGCCCGCCCGTGGTTGCCGTCCGTCGCGGTGACCAGCCGGAACGCCCCGGCACGGGACCGCAGCGCGCCGATCGGATCGGAAACCGGGACCGGCACGCCGAGGCGGTCGCACAGCGCCCGGCAGACGCCCCACGACGCGCCGAGGATCTTGAACGCAGGCAGGCCGAGGCGCGCCGACTCGTCCTTCACGAACACCCGCCCGGCGCCGAGGCCGGCGGCCAGCGCGGGCGCCTCGACTAGCGGCGTCGGCGCGTATCCGGGCAGCGCGGCGTGGAAGGCGGCCACGTCGCGGGGCGCGGGCGGGCACCTCCACTCCCGGGCGGCGGGACGGGAGAACCACGAGGTCCGGACGGTGGAGACGGCAGCGGCGGGAGGCATGCGGCCACGCTCCCGCATCCGCGATCCATCGGTCCAGCGAATGTTTCCGAGCAATAATCATCGATGGAACCGACGAATGAGGGGGCCATGCTCGATCTGCACCGGCTGCGGCTCCTGCGCGAGCTCAAGCACCGGGGGACGCTCGCCGCCGTCGCCGAGGCGCTCTCCTACAGCCCGTCGTCGATCTCGCAGCAGCTGTCCGTCCTGGAGCGGGAGGCCGGGGTGCGGCTGCTGGAACCGGTCGGGCGGCGCGTCCGGCTGACCGCGCAGGCCGAGATCCTCGTCGCGCACACCGAGGCCGTGCTGGAGCGCCTCGAACGCGCCGAGGCCGACCTCGCCGCGTCCCTGCGCGACATCACCGGCGTCCTGCGCGTCGCCGCGTTCCAGACCGCCGCGCTCGCGCTGGTGCCGGACGCGCTCAGCGCGCTCCGCGACGCCCATCCCGGCCTCCGCGTCGAGGTCACGCAGCGGGAACCGGAGAGCGCGCTGCCCGCACTGCTCGCCCGCGACTTCGACGTGGTCGTCACCGAGGAGTACCCGGGCGAGCCGCACCCCCGGCCGTCCGGCGTCGAGTACGAGGAGCTCGGCGAGGACGAGATCCGCCTCGCCCTCCCCGGCACCGTCCCGCCGGACGCCGCGCTCGCCGACCTCGCGGACCTGCCCTGGGTCATGGAGCCCGCCGGGACCGCCGCCCGCGCCTGGGCCACCCGGCTGTGCCGCGACGCCGGGTTCGAACCCGACGTCCGGTTCGAGTCCAGCGACCTGCTGCTGCACCTGCGGCTCGTCGAGCGCGGCCACGCCGCCGCCCTGCTGCCCGGCCTCGTCTGGACGGGCCGCCCGCCGACGGTCGCGATGGCGCGGCTGCCCGCCGGGCGGCGCGTCCGGCGGCTGTTCACCGCCACCCGCCGCGGCGGCGGCGCGCACCCCGCCGTACGGGCCTTCAGGGCCGCCCTCGCCGGGGGTACGGGATTTGCGGGCGCCGACTAGCCTGGATCGTGTGATTAACGCGCCGGGCTGGGAAAGGCCCCTGGTACGCGGAGCGCCGCACGCCACGCCGGCGCGATGAGACCTCGACACCCCGACCTCCGGGACGCCGTCGCCTACGGGTGTTCTGGGGGTGACCCGCACCTTCGAATGGGTGTTATCCCCGATGGCGATGATTCCGCCGCTCAGGCAGAGTCATAGTCGGCAGCTAGGGGGACGAGGCCCCCTCGTAGGAAGAAGGCACACGATGTCGAAGACGCCGCCCAATCCCTCGATGACCGCCACCGACCTCGCCGAGATCCTCTTCAGCTCCGGCCTGCAGGCCTCCGACAACCCCACGCCCGAGCAGGTCCGCACCGCCGTGGCCGCCCTGTCGCGCACCTGCGCCGGCGACCCGTCGGCCTGCGCCGCCCGCGTCGCCCAGGAGGCCGGCGACCACCCCGACACGTTCGCGGTCCGGATGCGGTGGGCGCTCGACACCGTCCAGGACGCCTACGGCGACCTCACGACCGCGGCCTGACCGACAACGCCCGGCACCGGGCGGGGACCGCACCGACAGCAGGGAGGGACCGCCATGCGCCCCACCGCGCAGCGCACCCGCTTCGCCGACCGGCGCGAGGACATCGTCCCGCGCACGCTCCGCGACCTGATCGCCGCCGACGCCGCGCAGCGCCTCGACGAGGACGGCCGCCGGCGCCGCAAACGCCGGATCATGACCGCCCGCCGCGTCACCTAGACCGCGTCACCTAGACCGGGTCACCCAGACCGCGCCGCCGGGAGGTCGGCGGCGCGGGAGCGGAAGGTACGGCGGTAGGTGTCCGGGGGGACGCCGACCGTGCGGTTGAAGTGCCGGCGCAGCGTCGTGGCGGTGCCCATGCCGGTGGCCGCCGCGATCGCGTCGACGCCGTCGCCGGTGGTCTCCAGCAGCTCCTGGGCGAGGCGGATCCGCTGGGCCAGCAGCCATTGCAGCGGGGTGGTGCCGGTCACCGCCCGGAAGTGGCGGCCGAGATTGCGGGGGCTCATCCGCGCCCGGCGGGCCAGGTCCGCGACGGTCAGCGGGCGGTCCAGCCGCTCGATCGCCCAGGGGAGCAGCTCGGCGAGCGGATGGTCGCCCGGCGCGGGGACGGGGGCGGTGACGAACTGGGCCTGGCCGCCGTCCCGGTGCGGCGGGACGACGAGGCGGCGGGCGACCGTGTTCGCGACCGCGGAGCCGCGGTCGAGGCGGACGAGATGCAGGCACAGGTCCATGGCGGCGGCCTTGCCCGCGGACGTGAGCACGCTGCCGTTGTCCACGTAGAGGACGTCCGGGTCCACCTCCACGCGCGGGTAGCGGTCGGCCAGGGTCCGGGTGTGCGCCCAGTGGGTGGTCGCGCGCCGCCCGTCCAGCAGGCCCGCTTCGGCCAGCACGAACGCGCCCGTGCAGAGGGACGCCACGCGCGCGCCCGCCGCGTGGGCCGCGCGCACCGCGCCGACCAGGGCGGCGGGCGGATCGACGTCGACGTCCCAGCCCGGGACGATCACGAGGTCCGCGTGCGGCAGCCGGTCCAGCCCGTGGTCGGGCTCCAGCCGGAACCGTCCGGCCCGCACGGCGCCCTCGCCGCAGACGTCGAGGCCGTACCAGGGGCCGGGCACGCTCGGCGGTTTGGAGCCGAAGACCTCGAACGCCAGGGACAGCTCGAAGTGCAGCATCCCCTCGGCGACGGCCAGCGCGACGGTGGTCATGGCCGGAATTGTACGAGTAATGGCGTTACGGACGCTCACGCCCCGGCGCCCGCGCTCGCGAGGATGTCCACGACGGATCGCAGCAGATCGACGAGGTGGACGAACGATGAACGAGGTCGCGGTGTTCGGGGCGTACGGGCACACCGGACGGTTCGTGGTGGACGAGCTGAAGGGCCGCGGGTTCGTCCCGGTCCTGTCCGGCCGTGACGTCGGCAGGCTGGCGGCCCTGGCCGCCGCGTCCGGGCTGGAGGCGCGTCCGGCCTCGGTCGACGACCCGGCCTCGCTCGACCGGGCGCTCGCCGGCGCGGCCGCCGTGATCAACTGCGCGGGGCCGTTCGCCGCGACGGCGGCGCCGGTCATCGAGGCGGCCCTGCGCGCCGGCATCCCGTACGTGGACGTCGCGGCCGAGATCGAGGCGAACGCCGACACGTTCGCACACTTCGCGGACCGCGCCGCCGGGACGGCGATCGTCCCGGCCATGGCGTTCTTCGGCGGCCTCGGCGACCTGCTCGCCACCGCGGCGCTGGACGGCCGGACGGAGGCCGACGAGGTGCACGTCGCCTACGGGCTGAGCGGCTGGCACCCCACCCACGGGACGCGTGCCGCGGGTGAGGTCTCGCGCCGCCGCCGCGACGGCCGCCGCGTCCGCTATACGGGCGGACGCCTGGAGTACCGCGACGACCAGCCGCCGACCCTCGACTGGCCCTTCCCGGAGCCGATGGGTCCCCGGACCGTCATCGGGGAGTTCGCCATGGCCGACGTCGTCACCGTCCCCAGCCACCTGTCCGTCCCCGAGGTCCGCACCTACATGACGGTCGAGGCGGCCAGAGACATCGCGGACCCGGACACCCCGGCGCCGGCCCCCGCCGACGAGAGCGGGCGGTCCGCGCAGACCTTCCTCGTCGACGTCGTCGTGCGCGCCGGCGGCACCGAACGGCGCGCCGTGGCGACGGGCCGCGACATCTACGCCGTCACCGCGCCGCTCGCCGTCGAGGCGGTCCACCGCCTCCTCACCGGCCGGACCAGGACGACCGGCGTCGCCTCCGCCGGCGAGATCTTCGACGCCGCCGGCTTCCTCCGCGCCCTGTCCCCCCACATCACCCTCGACCTGCCCGCGTAGCGCGCTAGCGGTGCTTCACCTTCACCTTGGTCTTGTGCGTCGTGTGGTGGTGCACGACGGTGGTGTGGTGGTGATGGCCGCCGCCGCAGGCGGTCAGCCCCAGTCCGGCCAGCAGGACGGTCGCCGCCAGCAGGGCGGGACGGGTCTTCGACATGGGACGCCTTTCGCTCCGGGGTTCGACGGCACCTGAGACGCGGGCGGCGCCGTGCCCGTTCCGTCCGGAACGGGCACCGGACGGTCCGGAGCCGGTCGCGTGTCGTAGCGAACTATGCTTCTCCCGTGACCGAACAGCCGGCGGACGACCAGGGCGCCCCCTCCGCGGACGCGGGCCGCGAGTACCGGATCGGCGAGCTCGCGCGCGCGGCCGGCGTCCCCGTCCGGACCCTGCGCTACTACCAGGAACGCAAGCTGCTCCCGCCGCCCCGGCGGGCGGGCCGCATCGGCCTGTACTCCGAGGACCACCTCGCCCGCCTCCGCATGATCGGGAACCTGCTGGAGCGCGGCCACACCCTCGAGGGCATCCGCGAGCTGCTGTCGGCGTGGGAGCAGGGCCGCGACATCGGCACCGTGCTCGGCGTCGAGAAGGTGGCCACCGCGCCGTGGTCCAACGAGGTCCCGGTCACGATGACGCTGGACGAGCTGGCCGCACTGTTCCCCGGCGAGGTCGGCCCGGAGTCCGTCGAGCGGGCGGTGGCGTCCGGGGTGATCGAGGTGGACGGCGACCGCGTCACCCACTGGAGCCGCCGCCAGCTGGAGGCGACCGTCACGCTGGTGCGCGCCGGGGTGCCGCTCGCAGAGGTGCTGTCGGCGGGGCAGCAGCTGCAGCGCAGCATGGACGAGCTGGCCGCGATGTTCGTCCGGCTGATCGCCGACCACGTCGTCGGCGACTTCGAGGAGCAGGACCTCGGCGACCTCACCGAGACCCTCGCGCGGCTGCGGCCCGGCGCGCAGGTCACCGTGGAGGCCGGGTTCGCGCGCGCGATGGACCGGCAGGTCCGCGCCGCGATCGACCAGCTCCTCGGCCGCCTGACCACGCCTTAATCACAGACTGCCACCGTCTCGTCGCGTGTCGCGACCGGGCGGCCGCCTGCTTGATCATTAGCGTGGGCGGGTGCCCGAACTCCTCGCGCGGACCCTGGCGGCGGGCGCCGCCGCCACCGCCATCGCCGCCGGTTCCGTGCCGGCCGCCGCCGTCCCCGCCCGCGCGCAGGACGGCCCGGTCTGCGCCTCGGCCCGCCACCCGGTGCTCGCCGGACGGCTCGGCCGCCGCATCACCGCCGCGCTGCGGGGCCGCACCGGCACCGAGTCCGTCGCCGTCTACGACCGGAAGCGCGGCGTCCGCTGCGGCGTCCGCGCCGGACGGCACTACGACTCGGCGAGCGTCGTCAAGGCGACGATCCTCGCCGCGCTGCTGCGCGAGGCCGCCGATGCGCACCGCCCGCTCACCGCGGCCGAGGACGCCCTCGCCACCAAGATGATCACGGAGTCGGACAACCGCGCCGCGTCCGCGCTGTGGACGTCCGTCGGCCGCGCCCGCCTGACCCGGTTCCTCAGGCGGGCGGGGATGGCGCACACCACCCTCGACCCGGACGGGCACTGGGGCCTCACCCAGATCACCGCCGCCGACCAGATCACCCTCCTGCGGCGCCTCACCGAACCCAACGCGCTGCTCACCGGCAAGGCTCGCGCGTACGAGCTGGGCCTCATGCACCAGGTCATCCCGTCGCAGCGCTGGGGCACCACCGCCGGGACGCCCGCCGGGATCACCTGGCACGTCAAGAACGGCTGGCTCCCCCGGCACGGCAAGGTCTGGCGCGTGCACAGCGTCGGCGCGTTCACCGGCCACGGCGAGGACTACCTGATCGCCGTCCTCACCCAGGGCGCCCCGACCATGGCGTACGGCGTCGAGACCATCGAGCGCGTCGCCCGCGCCGTGCACGGCGACCTCGCCCCTGGCGCCCGCGTCCCGGTCCTTGGCGGCCTCCCGGACGGCGCGCCGGAGACCTCCGACGGCTCCGTCCCGCCCGATGCGTGATCGCGGCGATACTGGGGGAATGGTCGACGACGAACGCTGGAAGGCGCGGTTCCGCGCCGCCCGCATCAGCCTCCCCCGCTGGGCGCGCGACGCCCCGGACCGCAGCATCTACCGCTCCAACGCCACCGGCACCTGGGAGATCTACGCCTGGGACCGCGGCACCGGCGAGCAGCGGCAGATGACGGACCGGCCCAACGGCACGTGGATCGGCACCGTCGACCCCACCGGCGAGTGGGTGTGGTGGTTCGCCGACACCGACGGCGACGAGTTCGGCGTCTGGCGGCGCATGCCGTTCGGCGGCGGCGAGGACGCGCCCGCCGTCCCCGGGCTGGACCCGTCCTACCCGGCCGGGCTGTCCCTCGGCGCGAGCGGACTCGCCGTCGTCGGCCGCACCGGCGAGGACGGCAACACCGTCCACCTGTGCCGCCCCGGCGCGGCGCCCGAGGTGCTGTACCACCACGCCGAGGACGCGCACGTCGCCGCGCTCTCGCGGGACGAGTCGCTCATCGCGATCGGGCACAGCGAGCACGGCGACAGCCGCCACATGGCGCTGCGCGTCGTCCGCCCGGACGGCTCCGCCGTCGCCGACCTGTGGGACGGCCCCGGCAAGGGCGTCTACGGCATGGGCTTCGCCCCCGTCGACGGCGACGCCCGGCTGCTGGTCGGGCACGAGCGCCGCGGCCGCGACGAGATCCTCATCTGGGACCCGGTCGCCGGCACCGAGCGGGAGATCGTCCTCGACCTGCCCGGCGAGATCGGCGCCGGCTGGTACCCGGACGGGTCCGCGCTGCTGATCTCCCACAACCACGAGGCGCGCGACGAGCTGTACCGCTACGACCTCGGCGACGGGTCGCTGACCCGCGTCGAGACGCCGCGCGGCGTGATCGGCGGCGCCGACGTCCGCCCGGACGGGACGGTCGAGTTCTCCTGGTCGTCGGCCGCCGAGCCGCCGGTGATCCGGTCGACGTCCGGCGCGGTCGTGCTCACCCCGCCCGGGCCCGCCGCGCCGCCGTCCGTCCCGGTCGAGGACGCCTGGGTCGACGGCCCCGGCGGGCGCATCCACGCGCTGGTCAGCAGGCCGGAGGGCGGCGAGGGGCCGTTCCCGGCCGTGTTCGACGTCCACGGCGGGCCGACCGCGCAGGACGACGACTCGTTCGCCCCCGCCGCCGCCGCGTGGGTCGACCACGGGTTCGCCGTCGTCCGCGTCAACTACCGCGGCTCCACCGGCTACGGCTCGCAGTGGCGCGACGCGATCGAGGGACGGGTCGGGCTCACCGAACTGGAGGACGTCAAGGCCGTCCGGGACTGGGCCGTCGCCACCGGCCTCGCCGACCCGGACCGGCTCGTGCTGACCGGCGGGTCATGGGGCGGGTTCCTCACCCTGCTCGGCATCGGCACGCAGCCGGACGACTGGAGCGTCGGCGTCGCGTCCGTGCCGGTCGCCGACTACGTCGCCGCCTACGAGGACGAGATGGAGGGGCTCCAGGCGTTCGACCGGTCGCTGTTCGGCGGGTCGCCCGACGAGGTCCCGGACCGGTACCGCGAGTCGTCGCCGATCACCTATGTCGAGAAGGTGAAGGCGCCGGTGCTGATCCTCGCCGGCGAGAACGACCCGCGCTGCCCGATCCGGCAGATCGACAACTACCTCGCGCGCCTCGCCGAGCTGGGCCTGCCGCACGAGACGTACCGCTACGACGCGGGCCACGGCTCCCTCGTCGTCGAGGAGCGCATCACGCAAATGTCGGCCGAAATGGACTTTGCCCGCAAACATCTGGGTATGTCGTAACTCAGTCGCGGGGACGGGCGTCGCCCCGCCCGCCCCCGCGTTTACAAGATCCACCACCCGGGCATTCCTCCGATCGGCCGCCACCGAGCGCCGCCGACAAGAGAGAGGGCCGGTCACCGACCGGCGGCCCCCCGGGCGCCGCCGCCCCGTGCGGCGGCGCGCTCACCGCCGCTCTCCGCGCGGAGAGCCGAACCGGGGGGATCACCATGAACCGGCCGCCTGCCGTCCGCACGCCCGCGCCCTGCCCGCGCCCGCGCCCGCGCCGAAAACCGGCGTGCACCGCGCTGACCACGCTTCTCGCGACGGCCGCCGCGCTCGTCGCCACCGCCCAGGTCGCCCCGGCGGACGCCACCACCGCCCCGCCGCCCGGTCCGTCCCCCGTCGCGGCGCCGCCACCACCTGATCCGCTGGCGGCCGGGGCCCCGTCCCGTCCGCCGGACGGCGCCGCGCCCGCCCTGTCACCGACCGCCGCCGGCGCACCGCCGGTCACGATGGCCTCCGCCGAGAGCACGGCGGCCGCCACGTCGCATCCGCCGCTCGCGCCCGGGCTCCCGCCCGTCGCGCACTCGCCGGGTGGAGCGCAGGCCGCCGCACAGCCCCGCGACCCGTCCCCCGCCGGATCGCCCGCCGCGCAGCCGGCGAGCCCGCAGGCTCCGGACCCGGGCCCCGCGCCGTCCAGCCCGCTGCCGGGCACGCTCGCCGGGCTCGCACCTTCCGCAGCGGCCACGGGAGTGGGCGGCGTCCTGCCTCCGGAGAATTCGCCGCCACCCGCGACCCCGCCCGCCGCGCCACAGCCCGCTCCGGCACAGGAGGCCCCGCCGTCCGCGACGGCGCCGGACGAAGCGGCGGCGGGCGCGGTCTCGGGCGTCCTCACGGCCGCGCTTCCCGACATCCCGGACTCGGTCCGGCTGCACCACGAGGACGCGGCGGGATTCCTGCGCGCGAACGGGATCCGATGGCGGTCGACCGGGCA
Organism: Actinomadura sp. NPDC048394; assembly: GCF_040651755.1. Classification (NCBI taxonomy): domain Bacteria; kingdom Bacillati; phylum Actinomycetota; class Actinomycetes; order Streptosporangiales; family Thermomonosporaceae; genus Actinomadura; species Actinomadura sp. NPDC048394. Next base: position 132,678 of record NZ_JBEZJL010000013.1, read on the forward strand.
CTGCTCCGACCGCACGCGCCCGGCCTGCACGTCCTTCGACGGCCTGCGCTGGGGCACGATCAAGGGACTGCTGGACTTCCGCGCGGAGAGCGGCTGCCCGATCACGATCACCGGCGGGACGGAGCGCGGCCACGCCGGCGGCCCCCGCGGCCACGCCGCCGGCTACAAGCTCGACATCGCGCCGACCCGCTGCGTCGACGCGGCGATCAGGCGCTACCCGTACCAGGGGGTGCGGGGCGACGGCGCGCGGCTGTACCGGTCACCGGACGGCACGCTGTTCGCCCGCGAGCGCGACCACTGGGACGTCGCCTTCGGCTAGGCGCGGACCTCGCGGATGATGCCGACGAGCTCCCGGGTGACGGACTTGAAGCCGGGCAGCCGCGACATCGACACCATCCGGTTCACGAGCGGGACGGTCCGCTCGACCAGCAGGTACGTCTTGCGGCAGCCGGGGGAGCTGTCGTGCACCCAGTACAGGACGATGCCCATCGAGTAGATCCACAGCAGCTCGGGCAGCTCCTTGCGGAACTCCTTGTCGATCTTCAGGTCGGAGCCCTCGACGACCTCCCGGTAGATCGCGACCGCGGAGTCGCGGGCGGGGCCGGACTCGGCGCTGAACGGGTTGAGCGGGCTGGTGGGCTCGGCGGCGAACTTGAAGAACTTCCCGGCGAACTCGTGGTAGGGGACCATCGTGTCGACGCGGGCCTTCAGCACGCCGAGGAGGCGGGGCGCGAACTCGGTCTCGGCGTCGAGGACGGCGCGGCACGCGGCGAGGTGCTCGTCCTGCAGCTCGTCGTAGTACGCCTGGATCAGTTCTTCCTTGGACCCGTAGTAGTAGTAGGCGTTGCCGACCGAGACCCCGGCCTCCTTGGCGATCGCGCGCATCGTCGTCGCCTCGTAGCCGCGCTCGCGGAACAGCCGCAGCGCGGTCTGGACGATCAGGGCCCGGGTCTGCTCGGACTTCACCGCCTTCGTCTCGGTCACGCATGCCACCCTACGGCCCCGATCGGACGTCCCGCAGTCGCCGCGATCCCCGCCCGGCCGCAACCGGCGCGGCCCCGCCGGTGTTCCCCCACCATGATCGACGCATGGGACGCGCTGGAGCGCTTCTACGCCGCCGAGGCGGACTACCTGGCCGCGGGCGGCCCCGGCAAGGCCGACTTCTCCGGGATGGCGGCCCACCTGGCACCGGATGTCGTGATGCACCAGGCCGCGAGCCTGCCCTACGGCGGGACGTGGCGCGGGCACGACGGGATGGAGCGGTTCATGGCCGCGATGAGCGAGGCGTGGACGGGCCTGACGTTCCTGGAGCAGCACCGCGCCGTCGACGGCGCCACCGCCGTGGTCCTCAACCGCTGCGCCTTCCGGGCCCGCGCGACCGGCCGCGAGCTGGAGACGTCCGTCCTGCAGTGGATCACGGTGCGGGACGGGCTCGTCCGCGAGTTCCGGCCGTTCTACCTGGACACGGCCGCCGTGCTCGACGCGCTCGGGGTCGCTACGGGGTGAGGTCGGCGGCGACGAGCTCGGCGATCTGGGCGGTGTTGAGCGCGGCGCCCTTGCGCAGGTTGTCGCCGCACAGGAACAGGTCGAGGGCGCGCGGGTCGTCGAGGGAGCGGCGGACCCGCCCGGCCCACGTCGGGTCGGTGCCGACGGCGTCGGACGGGGTGGGGAACTCCAGCATCTCGGGGTTGTCGCAGAGCACGACGCCGGGCGAGCGGGCCAGCACGTCCTGCGCCTCGCGCTGGTCGACGCGCTCGCCGAAGACGGCGTGGACGGCGACGGAGTGCGCGGTGACGACGGGGACCCGCACGCAGGTCGCGCTGACCTTCAGCTCCGGCAGGCCGAGGACCTTGCGGCACTCGTCCCGGATGCTCAGCTCCTCCGAGCCCCAGCCGTCCTCGCCGGGGTCGCCCGTCCAGGGGACGACGTTGAGCGCGAGCGGCGCCGGGAACGGGCCGCGGTCGCCGACGACGCCGCGGACGTCGCCGGCGCGGTGGCCGAGCGCCCGGTCGCCGCCGACCTTCTCCAGCTGGGCGTACAGGGTGTCGGCGCCCTCGCGGCCCGCGCCGGACGCGGCCTGGTACGACGCGACGACCAGCTCCCGCAGCCCGTACCGCTCGTGCAGCGCGCCGAGCGCCACGATCATCGACAGGGTGGTGCAGCCGGGGCCGGCGAGGACGCCGCGCGGGCGGTCCCGGACCAGGCCCGGGTTCACCTCGGGGACGATCAGCGGGACGTCCGGCGCGGTGCGGAACGCCCGGGACCCGTCCACGGCGACGGCGCCGCGCGCCACGGCGGCCGGCGCCCATTCGGCGGCGACGGCGGCGGGCACCGCGAACATCGCGATGTCGGCACCGTCGAAGACCTCGGGGGCGAGGGCGGCGACCTCGGTGTCCTCGCCGCGCACCCGGAGGGTGCGGCCCGCCGACCGGGGCGAGGCCGCGAGCCGGATCTCGCCGTACGCGTCGCGGCGGGTGGACAGCAGGTCCAGCATCACGGCGCCGACCGCGCCGGTCGCGCCGACCACGGCCAGCGTGGGCGCCCGCCGCCCGTCGCGTCCGGCCCTCGGCCCGGCGGTCGAGCCCATGGTCGCCATCACCCCTCGTCGGTCGGGTTCGTCCGCTGCGCGCGCCCTCGCACTAGTGAACTTCCGCGGGGTGCGGCCGGTTCCCGGAAGAGCGTGCCATGGCGCGGCGCCCGCATTTGCGCCACACGCCCCATATCGGCGGGCACGGCGGCACGGGGTAACGGCGGCACGTCCGGGAAACGCGGCGCGGGCCGCACGGGCGTCGTCCCGTGCGGCCCGCGGCCGAGCGTCGAAGGGTGCCTGCCGCCGGGCGGCGTCAGCGGCCGGTGCCGCCGTAGACGACGGCCTCGACCTGGTCGACGTCGAGGTCGAACGCGTGGTGCGCGGCGGCGACCGCGGTGTCCACGTCGTCCTGGGCGACCACGACGGAGATCCGGATCTCCGAGGTGGAGATCATCTCGATGTTGACCCCGGCGTCGGCGATCGCGGCGAAGAACGTCGCGGTGACGCCCGGGTGCGAGCGCATCCCGGCGCCGATCAGCGACACCTTGCCGATCCGGTCGTCGTAGCGCAGCGACTCGAACCCGATCCGCTCCTTCAGCTTGTTCAGCGCGGTCAGCGCGGACTGCCCGTCGCTGGCCGGCAGCGTGAAGGAGATGTCGGTGCGGCCGGTGGACGCCGCCGACACGTTCTGCACGATCATGTCGATGTTGATCTCGGCCTCGGACAGCACCGTGAAGATCGTCGCGGCCTCACCGACCTTGTCGGGCACCCCGACCACGGTGATCTTGGCCTCGCTCCGGTCGTGCGCGACCCCGGAGATGATCGCCTGCTCCATGTCCTGTCCTTCGATCTCGCTGCTGTCGACGACCCACGTCCCCTCCTTCTGGGAGAACGAGGACCGCACGTGGATCGGGATGTTGTACCGGCGCGCGTACTCCACGCAGCGCAGATGCAGGATCTTCGCGCCGGTCGCCGCCATCTCCAGCATCTCCTCGTAGGAGATCTTCGGGATCTTGCGGGCCTGCGGGACGATCCGCGGGTCGGCGGTGAAGACCCCGTCGACGTCGGAGTAGATCTCGCAGACGTCGGCGTCCAGCGCCGCGGCCAGCGCGACGGCCGTGGTGTCGGAGCCGCCGCGGCCGAGCGTGGTGATGTCCTTGGTGCCCTGCGAGACGCCCTGGAAACCGGCGACGATGCAGACCGCGTTCTCGTCGAGCGCGCTGCGGATCCGGCCCGGCGTCACGTCGATGATCTTGGCTTTGCCGTGCGTGCCGTCGGTGATGACCCCCGCCTGGGAGCCGGTGAACGAGCGGGCCTCGTGGCCCAGGTTCGCGATGGCCATGGCCAGCAGGGCCATCGACATCCGCTCGCCCGCGGTGAGCAGCATGTCCAGCTCGCGGGCCGGCGGGAGGGGGCTGACCTGCTTGGCCATGTCGATGAGATCATCCGTCGTGTCGCCCATGGCGGAGACCACGACGACGACGTCGTTCCCCGCCTTCTTGGTCGCGATGATGCGCTGGGCGACCCGCTTGACGCACTCGGCGTCGGCGACGGAGGAGCCACCGTACTTCTGCACGACAAGAGCCACGGGTGGGCGCTCCTCGGATCGGGGTCAGGCGTACTGACCGAAGAGTCTACCGAGGCCGCGCCGGTGGATTACGAGCAGGTAACTGCGCACGCCCCTCGCGGCCACATGTAATCGGCGGCATTACCTCCGACGTCATCGACCGGCGCGGCTCCCGGCCGCCATGATCGTCTCGACGCCGAGCCAAGGAGCCGAGATGTTCTTCGAGACCCACGACGGGACCCGCCTCTCCTACGAGGAGTACGGGGAGGGCCGCCCGGTCGTCTTCGTCAACAGCGCCATGCTCAACACCGGCATGTGGGAGTACCAGATCCCGTTCTTCGCCGAGCGCGGCTACCGGTGCCTGACCTTCGACCGGCGCGGGCACGGGCGCTCGGACCGCCCGTCGGGCGGGTACGACATCGACTCGCTCGCCGACGACCTCGCCGCGTTCCTGGAGCACCTCGACCTGCGCGACGTCATCCTGGTCGGGCACTCGACGGGCGGCACCGAGATCGCCCGCTACCTCGCCCGGCACGGCGAGGACCGCGTCCAGCGGGTCGCGTTCGTCTCCGCGATCCTGCCGTACCTGCGGCTGACCGGCGACAACCCCGAGGGGATCCCGCAGGAGCTGTTCGACGGGATGATCGCGATGATCCGCGCGGACCGCCCCAAGTGGCTCGCCATGCAGTCGCAGCTGTTCTTCGCCACCCAGCTCGGCAACGACGTCCACCCGGCCACCATCGACTGGATGATCCGGATGTGCCTGGACGCCACGCACTGGGCCGTCCTGGAGGTGCAGAAGACGATCTACTACGCCGACAACCGCGAGGCGCTTCGGAACATCACCGTGCCGACCCTGGTGATCCACGGCGACTCCGACTTCTCCGCCCCCGTGGAGATCACCGGCCGCCGCACCGCCGCGCTGGTGCCCGGCGCCGTCTACAAGGAGTACCCCGCCGCCGGGCACGGCCTGTTCGTCAGCCACAAGGACCGGCTGAACGACGACCTGCTCGAGTTCTTCAAGTCCTGACCTCCACCGGCCCGGCTAGGCCCGGGCCCCCCTGGGGGAGGAGCGCCTCGGCGAGCCGGCGCCAGTGCGGCATGGCGGGCTCGTCCGGGGCGCCGCGCAGGACCTGGACGCCGACGTGGTCGGCGCCGGCGTCGAGGTGCTCGTGTAGCCGCGCGGCGATCGCGTCGAGGTCGCCCCACACCACCAGGTCGTCGACGAGGCGGTCGCTGCCGCGGCCGCCGTCGATGTCGTCCTCGGTGTAGCCGAGCCGCAGGAACTTGGCGATGTTGTACTTCTCCGTGAAGTAGCCGTGCAGGTGCTCGCGGGCGATCTCGCGGGCCCGCGCCGGGTCGCTCTCGAAGAGCACCGCCTGCTCGACGCCGAGGAACGGGCCTTCCCCGAGCACCTCGCGCGCCTGCGCGGTGTGCCGCACCGTCACGTGGTACGTGTGCGCGCCCGCGGCCCGGTCGCGGGCCAGCTCCAGCATCTTCGGCCCGTACGCGGCGAGGATCCGCCGCACGGGTGCCCGCGGGGCGGGGTTCGCGCTGGTCGTCGCGTCCATCTCGTCGAGGTACTCGCTCATCGCCCGCAGCGGTGTCGTCCCCGGCTGGGGCTTCCCGCCGAAGCCGAGGCCGAGCACGTGGCGGTCCGGGTAGGCGTCGGCCAGCAGCACCGCGGCGCCCCGCGTCCACCGGGCGCCCCGCGACCAGATCCGCGCGATGCCGTTGACGACCGCGATCCGCTCGGTGGACGCCAGCAGGAACCCGGCGTGCGTCATGGCCTCGCGGCCGTCGCGCTCCGGGATCCAGATCGCCGGCCAGCCGAGCTCCTCCAGCTCCTGGACGGAGTCGCGGATCGCGGCCGCGGGCCGGTCCTCGAAGTCGAACGTCCAGATCCCGAACCGGCCGAGGTCCGTCCCGCCGATCGCGCCCATGCGTGCCTCCCGGATGTCATCTCGATGATTCGAAGTATCGCAGAATTTCGATATGAGTCAAGCGCGGGGGCACGGAGGGAGGGTGGGGCGAGGTCAGAGCGAGCGGCCGAGGACGGCGACGAACCAGGCGATCCGGTCCTCGTCCCGCTTGTAGTGCGTCCACTTCCCGACCCGCGTGGACCGGACGAGCCCGGCGCGCTCCAGCGCCGCCATGTACGCCGACACCGTCGACTGCGCGAGCCCGATCTTGGCCTGGATGTGGCTGACGCAGACGCCGACCTCCGCCGGGTCCGCGATCGCCTCCTCGACGGGGAAGTGCCGCTCCGGCTCCCGCAGCCACATCAGCAACTGGAGCCGCACCGGGTTGGCCAGCGCCTTGAACACGTCCAGCAGCTCGGCCGAGACGTCCTCGGCGGGATCCGCGTTCGTCGTCATGGTCCCTCGCAGTCTACCCGGACGTTTCGCGGAACCTCGATATGACGTCAGGCCGTGGCGGCGGCCAGCTCCGCCAGCACCTCCGAGGCCGTCACCGGGTCCAGGTCGCCGATCGGCCGCCGCCCCTCGCGCGCGCACCAGTCGCCGGTCTCCGGGCGGTCGTCCACCCAGATGACCTCCAGCCGCTGCCCGCCGGAGAAGGCCATCTCGGCGTCCAACCCGGGGTTCAGGTGGACGTTCACGTACAGGCCGCCGGGCACCTCCCGGTACATGCTGTGCCGGATGCCCGCGTCCATGGGCTCCCCGCGCCGCCAGCCGCGCCGTTCCAGCGCGAGCACGGCCGCCGGGTCGACGGCGGCGTCCTCGAACCGCGCCAGCCGCCGCGCGGCGCGCTCGCCCTCGGTGAGGGTGTGCACCTCCCGGCCGAGCTGCGGGAACGGCTGCAGGATCGCGTAATCGGCGAACAGGACCGACCACGCCTCCACCGCGCCGCCCAGCTCCAGCGGATGCGGGATGCCGACGCGCGCCGACCCCGGCAGGGACACCGCGTCGTCGGCGGCGTCGGCGAACGTCCGGTCCTCGGCCACCCGGAACGCCGCGGCCTCGCCGCCGTCCCCGTCCTCGGCGACCCAGACCAGCCGCCGCGCGATGTGCCAGATCAGCGGGTGCTCCACGAACAGGCGGCGGAACTCCGCGGCCGTCCAGCGGCGCCGCGCCACCATCGCCGCCTCCAGCCGCCGGATCTGGCCGCCGGCGACCGTCCGCACGTCCTTCTTCAACGCCGCGAACCGCTTGTACGCGGCGGGCGCCAGCTCCGGATCGTCCTTGGCGCCCGGCTTGGGCAGCGCCTTGCGGCGGGTGCCGTCCTCGTCGGAGACCTGCGGCCTGAGCTGCTCGTCGAACCCGACGACGAACCGGCGCGGCCCGTAGTCCAGGACGAGCCCGCCGTCCGCGTCCAGCCCGAAGTCGGGGACCAGCCGGTCGCCGAGCTGCTCCGCCGTCAGGCCCAGCCCGCCGGCGACCTCCTGGATCTTGTCCTGCGCGCGCGCCTTCATCCCCTTGAACTTCACTTTCTGCGCGATGCCGTGCAGCTGCATAAGCGCCACATCGGTGCCGATGGCCGCGAGCACGTCCAGGCCTGCGACCGCCTTGGCATGCCCGCCGTCCCCGGGCCACGCGCGGATCAGCGGCGTCAGCCTGCGGGCGGTCTCGTCGTCGCCCAGCCAGCCGAGCTGCGCCAGCGCCCAGCCGTCCTGGGCCGGTGCGTCGCTGCGCCGCCACTGCTCGAACAGCGCCCACGCGAACTCCGCCAGCGACTCCGGATCGCACGCCTCCCTGACGATCCCGACGCCCGCGTACACCTCGTCGTTCTTCGACATGGCCAGCATCGTCAGCAGATGCCGGACGGCCGCGACGGGCAGCGCGTCGTCCCGTCCGCGGAGCCTGATCTGCGGCAGCGTCTCCGGGACGGCCCACTCGCCCACCACTGGAATGCGTTTCGGCAGGAGTTCGAGCGGATCCACCATGACGGCCGCTCGCAGGGCGTCCGCCACGTCGTCGCCGTGCGCGCGCGCCGCCGCCTTGATGACCTCGTCATTCCCGTGCTGCTCAGCCACCAGCCGCAGTGCGGCCTCGGCCTCTCTCCGCGCCGGGCCGGGCTTGCCCAGCGCGGCCGGGACGAGCAGCGGCACCGCGTCCACGCCGTGCCGGCCGAACCAGGCGAGCGCGGTCTTGCGGCCCCGCTTCGGCTTGGCCAGGCACGATGCCATCAACCGCGCCAGCCCGGCGTCCAGGAACGGCAGCGCGCGATCCGCCAGCCCCGCCGGGTCCCTCTCCGCGACCCGCAGCGCGACCGGCAGCGCGTCCACCCCGAACCGGGCCACGACCGGCCGCAGCCACATCTCGGCCTCCCACAGCTGCGGCTTCCAGCCCGCCAGCCACGGCCGCACCTTCTCCACCGGCCCGTAGGTGAGGACACCGAACCCGTAACCGTAGGCGCGGCCGCTGCGGAACTCCTCGACCAGCGCGTCCCAGTCGTCACCGGCCGGCATCCGGTGCCGCTCGTCGGTCTTCGCCCATTCCTCCTGCTCGCCCGGCTCCCACCGCATGGCGGGCTCGGCGGGCGCCACGAGACCCTCGACGACGATGGGCTTCGCCGGCTCGACGTCCCGCAGCCAGGGCGGATCGGCCAGCGGGCCCGGCAGCGCGTCCACCGGAGCGTCCGGCAGCCGCCCGTCGTCCGCGACCGCCACACCGGCCGCCGCCGCGAGCTCGGGATGGGACCGCACGTGCCCCGCCAGCAGGTCGGCGAGGTGCGGCGCGTCCGCGGCGGCCGGTTCCAGCAGCCGCAGCGCCCGCGCGGGGAACCGCTTCATCGCCGCGAGCAGCGCGGGCCGCACATGCTTCTGGTCCGCGCGGTCGAGCAGCGCCTGGAACGCCTCGTCGCCCGGCACGATCGCGAGCATCTCCACGATCAGCTTCCGCAGGTCGGTGTCCCAGTCGTTCGCGTCGAACGCCCCGGCGAACAGCGGCACGGCCGCCGCGCCCACCCCGTCCAGCATCGTGACCAGGCACGACCGGTTCCACATGAACGGGAACGCCAGCCCGTACGTGCCCAGCTTCTCCACCTGGCCCGCCGACCCCAGCGCGCAATGCAGCATCCACAGGAAGACCGCCTCGTGCTGCAGGTCGGGCGGCGCGGCGCAGCACTCGTCCACCCAGTCGAGCCGCGACGGCACCAGGAACGACACCGCCGCCCGCTGCGTCGCCGTGCGCCGGCGCCGCGCGAGACCGTCCACCGCCTCCGCGTACTCGCCGTCATCGGCGACGGCCAGCAGCGCCCGCAGCCGCGCGCCGATCCGCCACGCCGGCGTCGCCGCGACCGACCTGCCGGGCCGCCCCTCCGCCGGCCGCACGACCCGGACACCGGGGAAACCCCAGCCGAGCGCGCTCAACTCGGCGAACGCGCACGCCGCGAACGGCAGCCCGTGCTCGGTCACCCACGCGTCCGCCAGCGCCGCGGCGAGCTTCTCGACGGCCTGCTCCCACCCCGCGTCCTCGACCAGCAACGCCGCGACCACGGCCGCACCCAGCGGATTCACGGCGCCGGACAGGTGCTCCTTCGCCGCGGCGGCCAGTTCCGGGGCCACATCGTCCCGCTCGTCGAGCGGTGCCTTGCCCTCCAGCGCGCGGACCCGCTCCCGGACGTCCCCGGCGGCGCCCCGGTCCACCTTGATCGCAGGTCCCGGCCGCCCGCCCCGCCGCGGGAACATCCGCCGCCGCCACGCGTCCGGGACGACCAGGGCGTCCTCGTCCGAAACGGGAAGATCATCCATACCGTCACCGTAGGGCAGCCTCCCGGCCCGCACCCGGCGTTCCCGGGCATCCGGTCGGTCTCAGCGCGTCACCACGAGCCCATCGCGGACCGCCCCGGCGCCGCGCCCGCCGCGCCCGTCATGGCCGCCGCGCCCGTCATGGCCGCCGCGCCCGTCATGGCCGGGATCCGGCGAGCCGTAGACCATCGCCTCAACGGACTCCTCGATCGTCAGCCCGTCCGACCGGTCGGCGCGCTCGACGCACCCGCCGATCAGCGCGAGCAGGGCCGTGCCCGCCATCGACCGCCCCCGCGCCCGGTCCAGCACGTCCGCGCCCCGGTCGGCGAGGACCCGCAGCGCCACGCCCTCCATCACCGCGCTGACCATGTCCACGAACGCGTCGATGGTGACGCCGGTGCGCAGCCGCAGCCCCCGGGCCCTCAGGAGCTCACCGCAGATCTCCCTCCACGGCTCCAGGATCTCCTGGTAGTTCTCCGCCAGCGCCTTCTGGACGACCTCGTCGCCCTCGCTCGCGGCGGTCGCGAACAGCTCCAGCCGGAACCGCGACCGGTCCACCAGCGTCAGCAGGTCCCAGAACCCGAGGCGGTGGATCCCCTCGACGAGGTCCGGGCCGTCGAGGAGCAGCCCGAGGATGTCCGCCGCCTCCGCCGCGTCGCAGTGGTTCGGATGGTACGACCACAGCCCGAACCGCAGCAGGTCCGCGATGAAGTCGGAATGGCATCCCCACGTGGACCGCAGCGTCGAGACGCTGCCGAGCTGCGGGAACGGGTCGGGGTTGCGGCCGACCTCCGCCGCCACCGCCCGCTGCGACAGGAAGGCGAGCATGGGCCGCTCGATCGAGGACCCGCCGTCCTCCGGGTCGACGGCCGTCCGGACCGCGTCCGGCCCCAGATGGCGCTCGATGAGCCGCATCCCCGCGGCCAGATACGCGGCGGTGACCGGGTCGTTGGCGAGCCGGTTCCGGCTGCCCGGAGTGCGCCGGTTCAGCCGCCGCAGCACCGCCGAAAGGTCCTGGTCATACGGGTAAGGGAGGCTCTGCTTCACGCTTCGCCGTGAATCCATGGCACCCATGGTGTTCCCGTGCGCTCCGCCTGTACAGGCGCGCACCTGCGCTGCCGTGCGCACCTGCGCTGCCGTGCGCACCTGCGCTGTGATGCGCACCTGCGCTGTGGTGCGCGGGCGCGCTCTCGCGGCCACGCCCGCACCGCCGCGCGGCGGACGGCACGAAGCCGCTCCGTTAGAAAGGGAACCGCGAAGAGGCCGCCCCTCCGCCTTGGCCGGACCGGGCGGCCCCGGGGGGATAGAGGTCCTCGGCGGGGCGTTACGGGGGCGCGCCGCCGAGGACACCCTCCCCCGCTGTGCCGTCGAATCCGCAGGCCAGGGCCTTCTTGACTTGATATTTCACCGGTTCGCAGACTGGAAGTGACCGAAGCGTCCGTCAGGAGGCAGGACCATGACGCACAGCGGAACGACCTCCCGCACGCAGGCCGCGCAACTGACCGTGCTTCGACCCGGCGCCGGACGCACCGGCGACCTCGGCCCCATCGGCGTCCAGTTCAAGCTCTTCGGCGCCGACACCGGCGACCAGATGGCCATCGTGGAGCACCCGTTCCCCGTCGGGGCCCTCGTCCCGCCGCACCTGCACACCCGCGAGGACGAGTTCTCCATCGTCACCGCGGGCGAGATCGGGTTCCGGTCCGGCGACGAGGAGGTCGTCCTCGGCGAGGGCGGCTACATCTCCAAGCCGCGCGGCGAGATGCACGCCATGTGGAACGCGGGCGACACGCCCGGCCGGCTGATCGAGGTCATCAGCCCGGCGGGGTTCGAGCACTTCTTCCTCGACCTCGCCGACCTCGTCGCCGACGGCCCGCCCGACCCCCGCGCGGTCGGCGAACTCGCCGGCCGCTACGGGCTCAGCCTGGGCCGTCCCGACTGGCTGCCCGGCCTCATCGACCGCTACGACCTGACCCCGCCGCCGTTCGGCTGACCTCACCAAGGACCGGGCCAGGGGCCGCTACTGGGCGACGGCGGCCTCCTGCGCCACGGCGAGACGGTCGTTCGCGACGAACGCGTGCAGCGCGCGCAGCGACGCGCCCGCGTGGTTGCCCCAGTGGTTGAAGTACGAGTACTGCCACCACCACAGCGCCTCGAGCGGACGGTCCTGGTTGTAGTGCCGCAGCCCGTGGACGAGGTCGCTGGCGACGTCGACCAGGTCGTCCGACAGCCGGTAGGACGTCGGCTCGGTGTCCTTGTACGGGTCGAACACCTCGACGTACTCGTCGAGGTCCCCGAGCCGCTCCGCGAGGCCCGTCCGGACCGCGTCGAGGTCGGGGTCGTCGCCGATCTCCGGCTCCCAGTTGTCCGGGAGGATCACGTCCGCGCTGGCGCCGAGCTGCGCGCCCGCCAGGATGACCTGCGAGACCTCCAGCAGCAGCAGCGGGACCGTGTGCGTCCCGCCGTCGCCGCGCGCCACGGCCTCCAGGCCGTTCAGGTAGTTGTCGACGTGGCACGCCACCCGCTCGGCGAGGGCGTTCCAGTCCTGCGGGCTGTTGGCATCAGACATCGAGCAGCCTCCGTCCTTCGAATGCGCGTCCCAGGGTCACCTCGTCGGCGTACTCCAGGTCACCGCCCACCGGCAGGCCGCTGGCCAGCCGCGTGACGGTGAGGCCCATGGGCTTCACCAGCCGGGCGAGGTACGTCGCCGTCGCCTCGCCCTCCAGGTTCGGGTCGGTCGCCAGGATCAGCTCCGTGACCGTGCCGTCCGCGAGCCGCTGCATCAGCTCCCGGATCCGCAGGTCGTCCGGGCCCACGCCCTCGATCGGGCTGATCGCGCCGCCCAGCACGTGGTACCGGCCGCGGAACTCGCGGGTCTTCTCGATGGCGACGACGTCCTTGGACTCCTCGACCACGCAGATGACCGACGGGTCGCGGCGGGCGTCCCGGCAGATCCGGCACTCCTCCTCTTCCGCGACGTTCCCGCACGTCCGGCAGAAGCGGACCTTGTCCTTGACCTCCTTGAGCGCCTTGCCGAGGCGCTCGACGTCGGCCGGATCGGCGGCGAGGAGGTGGAAGGCGATCCGCTGCGCGCTCTTGGGGCCGACGCCGGGCAGCCTGCCCAGCTCGTCGATGAGGTTCTGGACCACCCCTTCGTACAACGGACCCCTCCTTTCGTCTCAGAGTCTCGGTCGCCGGCCGGTCCGCGCGGCGGCGCCCGTCCGGCCGCCGGTCAGGCGCCGGGGCCTCCGCCGAGGCCGGGGAAGCCGCCGGGGATTCCCCCGCCGCCCGGCGCTCCGCCGCCGCCGAGGCCGGGGATGCCGCCCCCGCCGCCGAGGCCCGCCGCGAGCGGTCCCATCTTCTCCTGCTGCAGCTCGGCCGCCTCCCGGGCCGCGTCGCGGATCGCGGCGAGCACCAGGTCGGCGATGGTCTCGGCGGTGTCGGCCGGGTCGTCGGCGTCGATCGCCTTCGGGTCGATCGCGATGCCGGTGACCTCGCCCTGGCCGTTGACCGTCGCGGTGACGAGCCCGCCGCCCGCGGTGCCCTTCACCTCCGCCTCCGCCAGCTCCCGCTGCGCGGCGAACAGCTGCTCCTGCATGGCCTGCGCCTGCTGCAGCAGTTCCTGCATGTTCAACTGACCACCGGGTTCCACGGTGCACCCCTCTTCCGGCCCCCTCGGAAGGGCCTTCTCTCTCGCGACCGCGCCGACCACCGGACGTCCGTCCCCCGAGACTACGGGGTCGCGCCGAGATCCGGTAAGTGCGGCCCACCCGATGTCCGCACTCCACCCCCGGAAGCCGTCGATCTCCCGGACGATCGGGCCGCCCCCGGCTCCCCGCCAGGCTCCCCGCCCCGCTGGCCGCCCCGCTGACCGCCCCGCTGACCGGCCGGGGGGCCGGCCCGCCGACCGGGCCGTGAACGACGAAGGCGCGCGCCGCATGGCGCGCGCCTCCCGGTCCGTCGGCCCGCCTCGCGCGGAGGCGGCCTCGGCCGTTCGTCGGGTCGTCCGGGTGGACCGCCGTCCCGCCCGGCGTTTCGAGCCGGGGCCGGGCAGCGGCGTCACCCGAGGTCCGGTCGCCGATGCGACCGGGGGTCAGCGGATGGCGGCGACCGCCTCGCTGTGGCCTTCGGCGCCGGCGTTGCCGGAGTCGCCGCCGCGGCCGCCGTTGCCGCCGCTGGTGTGCGACTTGTTCCAGGCGTCGCCGCTGTCGCCGGTGTCCCCGGTCTTGCCGGAGTTGCCGGACGAGGCGTACGCGACCAGCAGCGCGTGCTTGCCCCCCTTGCCGTGCTTGTCGCCCTTGCCGTGCTTGGTACGGCTGACGTTGGCGGCGGTGTTGCCGCCGGTGGAGCCGGAGTCACCGGAGTCGCCGGTCTGGCCGGACACCGCGAGGTTCTCGCTCTTGGCGTTGCCGCCCTTGCCGCCGTTTCCGGTGGCGCCCGTCACGGCTACGGCGTGGTCGCCCGAGTCGGCGGCGGCGTGGCTGTCGCCGTCGCCGTTGCCGTCGCCCGTCGCGAGCCGGTAGCCCTCCTCCTGCGAGGACTTCCCGTCGCTCTCCGTGCCGTTCTCGGCCTGGGCCTTGCTGTGGCCCTCGGCTCCGGCCTCGCCCGAGTCACCGCCGCGGCCGCCGTTGCCGCCGCTGGTCTTCGAGATGTTCCCGGCGTCGCCGGAGTCTCCGGTCTTCCCGGTGTCGCCGGACTTGCCGGACGTGGCTACGGCCCCGCACTTGCCCATCACGCAGATGTTGTAGGCCTTGTTGCCGCCGGTGGAACCGGAGTCGCCGGAGTCACCGGTCTGGCCGGAGAGAGCGGTGTTCTTGCTGGCGGCCTTGCCGCCCTCGCCGCCCTGACCGGTGTCGCCGCTCTGCGACAGCGACTTGTTGCCGGAGGCGGCAGCGGCGTCGCCGCCGCCGTTCCAGCCGCCGTACGTCTTGGCGTAGGCCGCGGCGGCGGACTCGCCCTTCGCGGCGGCGTTGCCGGAGTCGCCGCCGCGGCCGCCGTTGCCGCCGCTGGTGTGCGACTTGTTCCAGGCCTTACCGCTGTTGCCCGTCTTCCCGGTCTTGCCGGAGTCCCCGGACGAGGCGTAGGCCACGCAGTCCGACATGACGCACAGGTTCCCGGCGGTGTTCCCGCCCGTCGAACCGGAGTTCCCGGAGTTCCCGGTCTTGCCGGAGCCGGCGGCGTTCTGGCTGGCGGCGCCGCCTCCGTTGGCGCCGTGGCCGGTCTTGCCGCTGACGGCGGCGCTCTGGTTGCCCGAGCCGGCGCCCGCATGGCCGTGGCCGTCGTGGCCGTCCACGACCGCCTGGGCGGTGGCCTGCCCCAGGAAGAAGACCCCGCCGATGGAAGCCGCGACCAGCAGGCCGCGCTTGAGATTGTCGATCATGTGGTGGTGCACATCCCTTTCGGAGAACTGGAGTCCCCCCGTCCGGTCGCCGACGTCGGCGTGGGGGGACTCGGAAGCCGGCGCCCACCGAGCGGTGCTGGCGCCGTGTCCGTGAAGGGGGGTGACAGGGGTTCAGTCCGGGGGACGCGAGGGCGTGCCGGTCGTCCGTACCGCCGGCCGCGTGCCTTCGACCGCAGCTCGCCGACGTTCGCCGATCAGTGTCCGCATCCGCCCGCCCTCGGGAGTGTCGCGGCATCGCCGCGCCCTGTAATCGATCTTTCGCTCTGGGTGCAGGATAGCGCCGGAATCGCAGGTCAACGGGTATCCGACGGCGTCCGCGCGACGGTGTCGCGGAAACCCTCCGGCCACCGGACGCGATCTTCCCCAGGGAGGTCGGGGCGTATCCGGGAGGCCGCCGGTGCGCCGCGAGATCGGCACGGTTCAATCTCGAAGAGGGGAACAGCACGCCGTAAGAGCGCGCGAGATCCTGAGACCCGGCAGAAGGGGACGGCATGACGGGCGAGGGCGAAGCGGAAGCCGCAACTGGAGGCCCGGGGGCGGCGGAGCCGGTTCCCGCCGGCTCCAGCGTCGTCGAACCGGCGTCCTCCCGTCGCTCGGGCGGCCGGGTGCTGCGGCTCGGCACGCGGACGTCATCGCTCGCGATGGTGCAGGCCCGGGGCGTGGCCGCCCGGTTGCGGGAACTCGCGGACGCGACGGTCGAGGTGGTCGGCATCCAGACCGCCGGCGACCGGCACCGCGGGCACCTGGGCGAACTGGGCGGCAAGGGCGCGTTCCTGCGCGAGATCGACCGGGCGCTGCTGGCGGGCCGGGCCGATGTCGCGGTGCACTGCCTCAAGGACGTGCCCGGCGACGTCCCCCGGCCCGACGAACTGGTGTTCGCCGCCTACGTCGAACGCGACGACGTCGCCGACGTGATGCTGTTCCCTGCGGCGAACAAGATCCGATGCATGGCGGATCTCGCGCCGGGGGCGCGCGTGGAAACCTCGGCGGTGCGGCGCCGCGCCCAACTCCTGCGGCTCCGGCCCGACCTGCAGGTGGAGTACCTGCGCGGCAACGTGGACTCGCGGCTGGAGCGGCTGGACTCCGGCGAGTTCGACGCCATCGTGCTGGCGCGAGCGGGCCTGACGCGGCTGGGAATCGACCGTCCGGGCGAGACCCTCGACATCCTCCCCGCTGTGGGATCGGGCGCGCTCGCGGTGGAATGCCGTCGCGCGGACGCCGACGTCGTGGACCTGGTGCGGCTACTGGATCACGACGAGACCCGGCGGTGCGTCAGCGCGGAACGCGCGATGCTGCACGGCCTTCAGGGGCACTGCAACAGCCCGATCGCCGGTAACGCACGGATCGACCGGAACGGGCGGCTGACCTTGCGCGGGATGGTGTTCACGCAGGACGGCTCGCAGTTCGTGCATGCCCAGGACTCGGCTCCGCCGGACAAGGGCGAGGACCTGGGCGCCCGCGTGGCCGCCGACCTACTGCACAAGGGCGCCCGCACCCTGATAGACGGCATCCCCCACTGACCAGGGCGCCTTTCGTTCAGGGCGGGGCGCCGTAGCACCGTCTTCTTGGCTCCGGTCAGGAGTTGTCGATCTCGCGGATGATCTGACCGCCGAGCTCCCGCTGGATGAGCGCCATGCCGCTCATCTCCGCCTCGGTGCCGTCCGCGTCGGCGTCCCCCTCCGGGTCCACCTCGTCGCTCTCGTCCACCGGGGACGGCTCCGGAGGCGGCGGCGGCTCGTCCGGCGGCGGTGGCAGCGGCCCCGGATCCCCGGCCGCCGAACCACCCGCGCCGAACGCGTTCCCGCTGCTCGCACCGTTGGTGCCGTTCTCCCCTGGAGCCGGGCGCGGAACGGCGTTCGGAGGCGGCCCGCCCCGCTGCGGCCCGCTCTGGCCCGTTCCGCCACCGAAGCCGGACGGCGCCGCCGACGACGAGCCGAAGCCGCCGGAGGACGGGGAGCCGCCCGTCGAGGACGAGCCGAAGCCGCCCGAGGGCGCCGACCCGAACCCGCCGCTGGAGCCGAACCCGCCGCCCGGTCCGCCGCCGGCACCGGACCGTCCGCCGCCGCCCGGGCCCGCGTTGGGCCCGGGACCGGCCTGGCCCCGTCCGCCGCCCGCACCGCCGGACACCGTCTCGATCCGCCAGTCGACGCCCATCCGCTCCCGGAGGACCTCGCTGAGGATCACGTCGCGGTTGCCGTTGACGAACCCGAGCCGGTTCCCCTCGGCGTCGAACGCGAGCGTGAGGACGCGTCCTTCCAGCGCCGCCGGCCGCACCCCGGACATGATGACCATCCAGGTCGCGCGGCTCTTCTGCTTGACCGCCTCGATGATGTCCGGCCAGTACCGCTGCACCGTGGACACGTCCACCCCACCGCCGGCGGCCCCTTGCCCACTGGCGGGCGTGCCCGCTTGCCCGCTGGCAGGGGCGGACGCCTGCCCGGCGCCACCGCTCGCGGAGGGCCTGTTATCCACAGAACCGCGTTCCGCTTCCGCCGCGCTACGGGCGGGGTCGACACTGGAAGTGGGGTCGCCCCCCTGGGCGGGCGGGGGCTGCCTTCCCTCAGCTCCAGAAGCCGTCGCCCCCGTCGCGCCCCCTCCCGGCGCAGCCCCTCCCGCCGGGCCACCTCCCGCGGAACCGCCACCCGCAGGTCCACCTCCCGCAGGACCGCCACCCGCAGGACCGCCACCCGCAGGACGGGCGGCTGGTTCCGCCGGGCGCGCCGCAGGCTCCGCCGCCGCCGGAGTAGGCGCCGAGGCCGAACGCTCCACAGGAGCAGAAGCAGGAGCCGAAGCGGCGAGGGGAGCGAAAGCCTGTGCCAGGCCGTCACCTGGCGCGCCGCCCCCGCCGCCGAAGCCGCCCTGCGCGGCCTGGCGTTCGAGACGGTCGAGGCGGGCGAACATGGACGCCTCGTCCTCGTACGCGGCGGGCAGCAGGATCCGGGCGCAGATCAGCTCCAGCAGCAGCCGCGGCGACGTCGCGCCGCGCATCTCCGTGAGCCCGGTGTGCAGCAGGTCCGCGGCCCGCGTCAGCTCCCCGGGCCCCATCGACGACGCCTGCCGCCGCATCTGCTCCAGCTCGTCCGGCGGGACGTTCAGCAGCCCGGAGCCGCCCGCCTCCGGGACGTTCGACAGGATCACCAGGTCGCGGACGCGTTCCAGCAGGTCCGCGGTGAACCGGCGGGGTTCCTGGCCGCTCTCGATCACCCGGTCGATCGCGGCGAACACGGCGGCGCCGTCGCGGGCGGCGAACGCGGCGATGACCTCGTCCAGCAGCGTGGAGTCGGTGTAGCCGAGCAGCGACACGGCCCGCGCGTAGGTGATGCCCTGCTCGTCCGACCCGGCGAGGAGCTGGTCGAGGATCGACAGGGTGTCGCGGGCGGACCCGGCGCCGGCCCGCACCGCGAGCGGCAGCGCGGACGCCTCGTACGGGACGTCCTCCGACTTCAGGATCTCCTCGACGAGCTCGGTCAGCACGCCCGGCGGGATCAGCCGGAACGGGTAGTGGTGCGTGCGGGACCGGATCGTCCCGATGACCTTCTCCGGCTCCGTGGTCGCGAACACGAACTTCAGGTGCGGCGGCGGTTCCTCGACGAGCTTCAGCAGCGCGTTGAAGCCCTCGCGGGTGACCATGTGCGCCTCGTCGATGATGTACACCTTGAAGCGCGCCGACACGGGCGCGAAGAACGCGCGTTCGCGCAGGTCGCGGGCGTCGTCGACGCCGCCGTGCGAGGCGGCGTCGATCTCGATCACGTCGATGTGGCCGGTGCCGGACGGGCCGAGCGCGACGCACGAGTCGCATTTGCCGCACGGGTCGGGCGTCGGCCCCTGCTCGCAGTTCAGGGAGCGGGCGAGGATGCGGGCGCTGGAGGTCTTCCCGCAGCCCCGCGGGCCGCTGAACAGGTAGGCGTGGTTGATCCGGCCGTTGCGCAGCGCTTGCTGGAGGGGCTCGGCGACGTGCTCCTGCCCCTTCAGCTCGGCGAAGGTCGCTGGCCGGTACTTGCGGTACAGAGCCAGACTCATCGGGGGTCCGCCCTCCCTCGAGAAGCAGAGCGTCACAGGCGCGGTGTCGCGGTCAAAGCAAGGGACCCCCCGCACACCCGCCAGAGCCTGCTTATCCTTGCTGCCTTCCGGCCCTGGGGAGGTTCACAGGGTGACGCCGTGCGAGGGGTCTGCACAGAGTCTATGGCATCGGCGGCCGGGGTCGGCACGGTTGCCGCGTACTCTCCCGCCCATGACCGACGCCACGCAGCAGACGCTCCTGCACATCGCCGAACGCCGCCATTGGGAATCCGCGCGGGACTCGGGTGTGTCGTACACGATGTCGACGCTCGGCCGGACGCTCGACGAGGAGGGCTTCGTCCACTGCTCGTCGGACATGGGCCAGGTGGACGGGGTGCTCGGCCGCTTCTACGGCGCCGTCCCCCGCTCGGACCTGGTGCTGCTGGTCATCGACGTGGCGCGGCTGGACGCGCCGGTCCGCCGCGAGCGGGTCGGTGACGAGGTCTTCCCGCACGTGTACGGGCCGATCCCGGTCTCCGCCGTAATTGATGTCAGGTCACTGCCGGAGAGCCGGTAAGCTTTCCCGCGGAGGATTCGCCTAGTGGCCTAGGGCGCACGCTTGGAAAGCGTGTTGCGTGCAAGCGCTCGCGAGTTCGAATCTCGCATCCTCCGCCACCGGCGTGAGCCGAACGAAGGTCCCGACCGCACAGCGGCCGGGACCTTCGCCGTTTCCGGGGGCCGGCGGACGCCGGTCGTCGAGGTCTCACTGAGTCGGAATCCGCGGCCGGGGGCCTCATCGTGCCTGGTAGCTGTGGGGGAACGCCGGCGTACGACCGGGTAGGGAGCGGGGGCTGATCATGGGGAACGGGAACCTGCGGGGCAAGGTGGCGATCGTCACCGGCGGCGCGTCGGGGATCGGCGGGGCGGTGACGCGGCTGTTCGTCGAGCGCGGCGCCCGGGTCGTCGCGGTGGACCTGCAGCGGGACGCGGGTGAGGCGCTCGCGCGGGAGCTGGGCGACGCGGTCGTGTTCCGGCAGGGGGACGTCTCGGACCGGGCCGTTGCGGACGCCGCCGTCGCCGCGGCCGTGGAGCGGTTCGGTGCGCTCGACACGCTGATCAACAACGCGAGCGCGTCGCGGCAGAAGCCCATCGAGGAGCAGACGGACGACGACTGGCGGCTCGCGATGGACACCGGTCTCTACGCGACGCGGAACTTCATGCTGGCGGCGCTGCCGGAGCT
This sequence comes from Actinomadura sp. NPDC048394, assembly GCF_040651755.1. Taxonomy (NCBI): domain Bacteria; kingdom Bacillati; phylum Actinomycetota; class Actinomycetes; order Streptosporangiales; family Thermomonosporaceae; genus Actinomadura; species Actinomadura sp. NPDC048394. The sequence continues at coordinate 153,122 of NZ_JBEZJL010000013.1, forward strand.
GAAGAAGGCCGGCGGGGCGTCGATCGTCAACTTCGGGTCCGGGGCCGGGCTGGACGGGCAGCCGAACCAGGCGTCCTACGCGGCGGCGAAGGAGGCGATCCGCGGGCTGAGCCGGGTCGCGGCGAACGAGTGGGCGGCGTACGGCATCCGGGTGAACGTGGTCTGCCCGATGGCGATGACGCCCGGCGTGGTGCAGTGGGCGGAGGCGCGGCCGGAGCAGTACGCGCAGTCCGCGGCGAAGGTGCCGCTGGGCCGGTTCGGGGATCCAGGGCGGGACGTCGCGCCGATCGTCGCGTTCCTCGCGAGCGACGACGCGCAGTACATGACGGGGCAGACGGTCATGGCCGACGGCGGCGCGATCAAGCTCCGCTGACAGACCACCGAAACCAAGCTCGGCTGACGGACCACCGAAAACCAAGCTCCGCTGACAGACCACCGACACCAACGCTGGGCGGCCGTCGAGGGCGGCGCCCGGCGGGCCGCTGAAAGCAGCGCGCCCGGCGCGGCGCTGGACGACGGATCCGTCCAGGCCAGGCCGGGCGGCGTGTGATCAGGCGTGCTGCGGCACCTCGTCCTTCAGCCCCTTGCGGATCTCCTCGCGGAGTTCGGGGCTGTCGGTGTGCCCGTGGACGGACGCCGCGTGCTCGGCGGCCGCCCGCACCACCTCTTGCTCCTCACCGGCGATGGTGAGGGTGCAGTTCATCTCGCTCGGGTAGTCCCTGCAGTCGGCGACCTTGCGCATGTCGGTTCCTCCCCTCCCTGCCAGTGTCGGTCGGCGGAAGCTCGCGGACGAATACGGGAAATCCCGTATGCGCCCCTGCCCGGCGGGCCCGGCATCGTCGCGCACGGGCGGCCCGGCGTCGCCGCCTTGTGCCCGTCTGACCAGGGAATTTACAGTGGAGAGATGACCGGCTGCGGGGAGGCCGGGCTGCGACGGACGCTCGCGGTCGCCGACCTCCTGATCGACGCCGACGACGAGCGGACGCTGCTCCCGGCGCTGCTGCCGATGCTCCTCGACGTGCTGCCGGGCGACAGCATCGTGTGGTCCGTGCGCCCGGACGGCGCCGGAGGGCCGCTCACAGTCCCGGCCGGGCTGCTGAGCCGGGACGCGCTGGCAGCGTTCGCGCGGGACAAGGCCGCCGATCCGCTGGTCGCCCACACGACGACGGGGCCCGGCACGCCCGTCCTCCGCTCCGACCTGCAGTCGCGGGCCGAGTACCACGCGCTCGCCGCCTACGCGGACGTATACGGCCCGCTCGGCGCCGAGCACCAGCTCGCGATGTCGTTCCCGGCCGGGTGGTCGGGGGACGAGCCGCGCAGCGTGTGCCTGGCGGTCAACCGGCGGCGCGGGGACTTCGGCGACGCCGACCGGGCCGTCGCCGAGCTGCTGCGGCCGCGTCTCGCGCGGGCGATGCGGCGCCTCGCTCCGCCCGCGCGGGAACGGGTGACGCGCCGCGAGGCCGCGGTCCTCGACCTGCTGGCCCGGGGGCTCACCGACCGGCAGATCGCGCGGCGGCTGGCGATCAGCCCGCGGACGGTCGAGAAGCATCTCGAGCACGCCTACCCGAAGCTCGGCGTGCACGGACGGGTGGACGCGGCGACCACCTGGCTGTCGCTCGGGAACGGCGCCCGCCGGGGGCCGTCCGCACCCCTTCCGGGGGCCGCCGGACCCGCGTGACGGCAGTTACTCACGGGGCCTCTGAGCTGCGGTGTAAGTGGTTTACCAATCGGTGGAATGCGGTGACCGGGCCAGTCGGGGCACGTAGACTCGGGGCGTGATCTTCAAGGCGGTGGGCGAGGGAAGGCCCTATCCCGAGCACGGACTGTCGTCCCGGGACTGGGCCAAGATCCCCCCTCGCCAGGTCCGCCTCGACCAGCTCGTGAGCACCAAGCGGGAGCTGGACCTGCAGTCGCTGCTGGCCAAGGACTCGACGTTCTACGGCGACCTGTTCCCCCACGTCGTCCAGTGGAAGGGCGAGCTCTACCTGGAGGACGGCCTGCACCGGGCGCTCCGCGCGGCGCTGCACCAGCGGCTCGTCCTGCACGCCCGCGTCCTGGACCTGGACGCCGTCGACATGACCGGCTGAGCCGGTCCCTTAGCGGGTGCGGGCGGGTTCGGCGGCGGGCAGGCCCTTGGGCTCGACGAGGCGCCCGTCCAGCCGTCCGGGCCGTGCCGCCGCCGGGCGGACGAACCCGGGCCGGGCGGCGAGCATCCCGAAGACCAGTTCCGGCGCCACCAGCACGAGCAGCAGCGTCAGCGACACGTGCCAGCCGCCCGTCGCGCTGTGCAGGACCCCCATGGCGAGCGGCCCGAACCCGGCGAGCAGGTAGCCGCCGGTCTGCGCCATCCCCGACAGCCGCGCCGCGACGGACGGGCTCGGCGAGCGCAGGCTGAGCAGGGTGTAGGCGAGCGGGAACGCGCTGCCGGTGCCGATGCCGAGCACGACCGTCCACGCCCAGCCGGCGGCGGGCGCGACGATCAGCCCGCCGATCCCGACGACCATGGTGAGCACGACGCCGGCGACGACGGCGCGCTGGTCGCGGAGCCGCGCGGCGAGGACGGGCACGAGGAACCCGAGCGGGATGCCGACGATCATCATCGTGGAGACCATCATCCCGGCGGTGGCGGGGGCGAACCCGGCGTCCTGCATGATCTCCGGCAGCCAGGACATCAGCACGTAGAACATCAGCGACGCCAGGCCCATGAACACCGCGACGTACCACGCGACGGGCGAGCGCAGCAGCGACCCCTCGGCAGGCGCCGGAGCGGCGGCCGGCGCCGCGGGCTCGGGGGAGCGGCAGCCGCGGAGCGCGAGCGGCCCCCAGGCGAGCGCCGCGACCAGCGACGGGACGGCCCAGACGGCGAGGGCGAGGCGCCAGCCGCCCGCGTCGCTCAGCGGGACGGCGAGGCCTGCGGCGATGGCGCCGCTGGCCGCCATCAGCATCATCGCGAGGCCGGTGAGGGACCCGACGCGGCGCGGGAACGCGCGCTTGATGACCGCGGGCATGAGGACGTTCCCCATCGCGATCCCCGCGCCCGCCAGGACCGTTCCAACGAACAGCGGCAGCGGCGCCGCGACGACCCGCAGCAGGATCCCCGCCGTGATCAGGAGGAGGGAGCCCGCGATGGCGGTCTCGGTGCCGAGCCGGCGCGCGGCGACGGGCGCCAGGGACGCGAAGACGCCCAGGCAGAGGACGGGCAGCGTGGTGAGGACGCCGGCCTCGACCCCGGACAGGCCGAACGCGTCCCGCAGGTCGCCGAGCAACGGGGAGATCCCGGTGATGGCGGCCCGCAGGTTGATCGTCAGCAGCACCAGGCCGGCGAGCGACCAGGCGGTCAGGGCACGGGGGACGGGGGTCGTTGCCGAGGTGTTCATGTCGCCTTCGTCATGCGCCCGCGGGCGCGTCGAACCGGATGGGGGGGCGGCGTGCCGGCTCGATGCCAGGTCACGCCGGTGATCGTTGATGGGAACGCGGGGAACCGCGTGATGCCGGACGCGCGCCGCCGCTACGGCTCGCGCTCCTCCGGGGCCGCCGGAGCCACCGGAGCCGCCGGAGCCGCCGGAGCCGCCGGGGCGCCGGGGGCCGCTTTCCACGGGCCCGTGGAGGCGAGGATCTGGTCCAGGCAGGCGTGGGTGGCCGCGGCGGCGGCCGCCGCGTCGCCCTCCTCCACCGCCGCGGCGATGGGGCCGTGCGGGACGTCCGCGTGCTCGAGGAGGGTGCCCGCCGCGCCGATGCTGGCCCGCAGCGCGGTGCTGAAGTCGCGGTACAGGTCGGTGAGGACCTGGTTGTGGGTGGCTTCCACGACCGCGGTGTGGAACGCCAGGTCGGCCTCGACGAACGCGGCGTGCTCGCCCGCGGCCCAGGCCGCGTCCCGGCGGCCGAGCGCGTCGGTGATGGCGGCGACGTCGGCGTCGGTGCGGCGCGCGGCGGCGAGCCGGGCGGCCTCGACCTCCAGGCCCCGCCGCACCTCCAGGATCTCGACGAGCTCGGCAGTCTCCAGGCGCCGCCGGACGGCACTGGACAGCTCGCTGGTGGCGCGCACGTAGGTGCCGTCGCCCTGGCGGCTGTCGAGCAGCCCCGCATGGGTGAGGGCCCGGACGGCCTCGCGGACGGTGTTGCGGCCGACGCCGAGGGTCTCCGACAGCACCGGCTCCGGCGGGATCTTCCCGCCGACCGGCCAGGAACCGCCGGTGATCTCGGCCCTGAGCTGCTCGATCACCTGGTCGACGAGCGACGAGCGGCGGGCGGTGCGCAGCGTCACGGTCCCTCCTCGAGCCGGGGGCGCCGACATCCGGTCAGCCAGTCATCCCATGTTTCCGTCACCAGGATACGACAGGCGCGCCGCCGCGTTTATTCCGGGGCGCCCACCCGATCAGATGCGCCGCAGGTCAGACGCGTCCGAGGTCGTGGTTCGCCTCCTGGGACGGCGCGGCGTGCAGGCCCGCGGCCTCCAGCGCCTGCCGGTACGCCGCGGCGGCGGACTCGGTGTCCTGGACGAGCTCGAACAGCTCGCCCAGCTCGCGCAGCAGGTGCGCGGCGGGCCGCCCGGCCGGCAGCGTCCTCAGCTGCTCGGACGCGGCGCGCAGCACGACCTGGGCCGCCTGGGCGTCCCCCTGCGCCACCCGGGCGCGGGCGAGGACGAGCCGGGCCAGCACGGTCTTCTGTGTGCGCGCGGCGAGATCGTTGCCGGGGTGCGGCGTGATGGTGTGCGTCCGCGCCGGGGGAGGCGCCACGAGGGCCATCCCGGTGTCGAGGAACTGCTCCAGCTCGGCGATGGCCTCGTCCAGCTCCCCCACGAGGACCAGCGCGCGCGCCTTGGCGATGGTGCTCTCGGTGGCCTCGGCCCCTTCGAGCGCACCCGTCCCCTGCAGGAGCTCCAGCGCCTCCCGCGCGGCCTCGCGGGACCCCTCGGCGCGCGGCCTCTCGATGCCCGGCACGCCCTCGCCCGGCGACACCACCTCCGCCACCGCGGAGGGCGCCGGCTCGGAGAACGGCATGACGCCCCTCAGCAGCGCCTTCGCGGCGGCGAGGTCGAGACGCGCCCGCGCCTGCACGGGCGTCGCGTCGGACCGGGCGGCCAGCGCCCGGTCGGCGAAGTACAGGGAGTCCCCGATCGTCCCCTCTTCCAGCGCGCGCATGCTGGCCCGCTGGTAGTGGACGCTCGTGGACTCGTCGTCCCCGGAACCCTCCGGGTGAAGGAGCCGCCTGCCGAGCTCGTGCGCGCGCGCCGGGTCGGAGCGGTCGACATAGGCCAGCAGCAGGATCCGGCCCGCCTCGGTGTACTCCTGCCCCGCGGTGAGCCCGAGCTTGCCGAGCCGGTCCATGGCGCGCTCGCCGAGCGCGATCGCCTGCCCGAGGTCGCCGACCGTGTGGTAGCAGCGCGCCAGCGCGATCACCGGCGGCAGCCAGCTCGCCCGCCCCGGGTCGCGTTCGGCCTGCTCGCGCAGCTCCTCGAACAGCGCGATCGCCTGGTCGGCGCGGCCCAGCTCCTCCAGGGCGCGGGCGCGGCCCCACCGGGCGCGGGACGTCAGGTCGGGATCGTCGCTGCGCGCGATCACCTCGTCGAAGCCGGACTCGGCGGTACCCGGGTCCCCGCCCAGCAGCGCGAGGTGCGCGTGGCGCTCCCGCACCTCCAGGTGCGCGCGCTGCTCCGGCTCGACGCCCTCGGCGAGGTACTCGGGCGTGCAACCGAGCCGTTCGGCCAGCATGCGCAGGACGGTCGGCGTCGGAGTCCGCTTACCGGACTCGATCAATGAGATGTAGCTGTCGGAAAGGTCGTGACCGGCGAGCTGTGCCTGCGACAGGCGTCTGGTGAGCCGCAGGTTGCGGACACGTTCGCCGACATTGCCTGGACCCGGCATGTGGACTCACTTAGCGGAAGTAATCAGGCGGCTGGGGTGCCGACATGATTGCACATTGCGGGTTAACGCACATCGAGAGTAATGAAGCGGGACCCCCCGGACGGTCGCGGCACCTGTCGCCTTCGACGTTATCCGACGATCCCCGCAAGATCGCCGATTCCGCCGAGATTGCTCTCGCCCCGCCTCTACACCGCCCCGCGAACCTCTCGCAACCACTCCTCCAGAACCCGGTAATCCCCCTCCCCCAGCCCCACCCGCGCATCGACCCGATGCAGCAACCCCCGCCCCCGATGATGCGCGGCCACCCAGGCGCGATCGGCGTCGGAGATCTCGTCGTCGACCCAGGCGAAGGGCCGTCCGGCCGCCCACGCGACGAGCGTCCGCGTCTTCCAGTGCAGGCCGTTCCGGGCGTCCCGCTCGTCGGCGTCCGACGGGTCCGGCCAGGCGACCACCGCCAGTTCCGGCAAACCGAGTCGCGGAGCGATGCGGTCATTCGCGTCCGCCATCCAGGACGTCGCCCAGACCAGTTCGCACGGGAGGGCCGTCAGGCGCGGGCCGTGGGCGGGGTTCAGGCGGGGGAGGAGGGGATGGGAACCGCTTCCCGCGTGTTCTAGACGGCCCGTCTCATATGTCGGGTACGGGTGCGGGGACCCGAACGGAATGAGGGGGCCGTCGACGCCGAGGAACAGCAGCGGAACGGAACCTGCCACGACCGAACCGTAGCGGCCGGAATCCGGCGGGGCAGCGGGTGCCGCGGTGGGCGCGGGGTCAGTCGTCGGCGGTGGCGTTCTTGTTCGGGAAGATCATTTCGCAGACCTCGAGGTAGAGCTGCTCGGGGTACGGCAGGTACGGGACGTTCGACAGCGCCTGCTCCTGGCCCGCCGACTCCAGCACGAACTCGCCGTAGCCGAGCATCCGGCCCGCGATCGTCCGCTTGAAGCTCATGTCGGTGACCTTCGCCAGCGGCATCATCGCGACCTTGCGGGTGATCAGGCCGGTGGTCAGCAGCATCCGCTGGTTCGTGATCACGAAGTAGTCGACCGACCATTCGGCGACCCGCCAGACGAACCAGGCGAGCAGGATCAGCCACGCCCACCAGATCCAGCTGATCACCGTCCCGGCCTGGCTGGCGACGGTGTTGCTCAGCACGCCCGCGACGATCAGCCCGCCGAGGACGAGCCCCACCGGGACCATCAGCACGGCCGGATGCCGGCGCACCGTGATCACCTGGTTCTCGTGCGGGAGGAGGTACTTGTTCACCGAGGCCGGGGCCGAGTCCCCCGGGGTCACCAGCCTCATCGCGGCCTCGGGCCGGAGCGGCGCCCGTCGGGCGGGGCCGCCGCGGCCCACGTCATGTGCTTGCTTGCGGGCACGGCTGCCTCCCGGAGCGTCGACCCACGGACCCCGGTTCAGTTTCGCACAGCCGCAACCCCCGGCAAAGCAAGGGCTATGGCGCGTTGTCGAGAGACGACCGGCGCGCCCGGCGGCGCTTCTCGGCCGCCACCGTGGCGAGCACCTCCAGGTGCCGGCGCGCGATCCGCTCCACGAGGTCCGGGGTCGCTCCCCCGCACACCTCGTCCGCGCCGTGCCGCGCGGCGGACACGCACCGGTCCACGGTGTCGGACTGGTGGACTCCTTCGAACTCCTCGGTGAGCCGCTCGCCGATCGCGGCGTAGCGCGGCAGGTCGCCATCCCCTTGGTGAGTCATCGCGACTCCTAGGCCTCGCTCGCGCCGCCCGGTCCGTAACGGTCCCCTGTGCCGGGGCGGCGGAGGGGAACGCGCACTGACGTTCCGTAGCGCGTTCGTACCCCTTGCCACCAGGAACGAACATCCGGAACGCGCAGCACGCCCGGATCACGCTCCCCCGGCGCCGGCGCCCCGTCCGCGCCCCCGCCGGCCGGCCGCCTCGGTCAGGCGGCCGCGTCGGTCGGACGACCGGTCAGACGACGCCGTAGAGGCGGTCGCCGGCGTCGCCGAGGCCCGGCATGATGAAGCCCTGCTCGTTCAGGTGCGAGTCGATCGCGGCGGTGACGACCCGGATCGGCGCGGCCGTCCCGGCGAACGCCTCCTCCAGGTACTTCAGTCCCTCCGGGGCCGCGAGCAGGCAGATCGCGGTGACGTCGTCGGCGCCGCGGTCGAACAGCAGCTTGATCGCGGCGGCGAGGGTGCCGCCGGTGGCGAGCATCGGGTCCAGCACGTAGCACTGTCGGCCGGACAGGTCGTCGGGCAGCCGGGTGGCGTACGTCTGGGCCTGCAGGGTGCCCTCGTCCCGGATCATGCCGAGGAAGCCGACCTCGGCGGTCGGCAGCAGCCGGGTCATCCCGTCCAGCATCCCGAGCCCGGCGCGCAGGATCGGCACCACGAGCGGCTTGGGGCTGGCCAGCTGGACGCCGCCGGTCTCCACGAGCGGGGTGGGCACGGTGACCGGGGCGACCCTGACGTCACGGGTGGCCTCGTAGGCCAGCAGGGTGACGAGCTCGTCCGCGAGGCGGCGGAACGTGGGGGAGTCGGTGCGGACGTCCCGCAGCGTGGTGAGCTTGTGCGCGACGAGCGGATGGTCGACGGCGAGGGTCTGCATGCGCACACCGTAGCCCACCGTCCGCGCGCCGCGGCGGGGCCCGCAATCTTGGGTAGACGCCACTGAGCTGGGCACTATGGCGATATGAGCAGCGACAGCGATCGGCGGCCGGCGCGGGAGGGCGAGCCCGCGCCCGACCCGCCGGGGCCGGGGCCCGGTCCCGCGGAGAGCGCGCCGCCGGCTCCCGACTCCCTGGTCCCCCCGCCCGAACCGGTGCCGTTCCCCGTCGACGCCTCCGACGTCGACGAGGCGGTGAGCGATGTCACAGCGGGCCCCGAGGCGGCCGGCGCGGGCGACGTCTCGCCCGAGCAGGTCCGCGAGCGGCTGCGCCGCCGCGCGATCTTCCTCAGGGAGCTGGCGGAGGCGCGGGAGCTGCGGCGCCGCGTGACGCCGCACAGGTCACGGCGTGCCCGGATCCACGCGGCGCTGCGGCGCCGCACGTTCCGCATCAACTGACCGGACGGGCACCGGCGGGCGCGCCCCGGTTCGCGGCGCGCCGGCGGGGATCGAGTAGGTTCGTGCCCTTGGGTACCGGAAAGCGGAGCTGACTCCCCGCTTCACGCGGCGGTGCGGCGCCGAGTTTGGCGGTGGGGCACGCGAGCGCGCGCCGCATCTGCGACCATGCCCAGGCAGGAACGGCGCCGGTGGGGTGGAAATGACGGATGTGGACGCGACGGACTTCGCCGTCGTGGTGTACCGCGAGGACGACCGCTGGGAGGCCGAGATCCTCCCGGTGGCGCTGACCGAGGATCTCGCCGGGCTGATCCATGCCCTGCGGCAGCAGCCGAGCCTGGGCGGGACGGTCGGGCTCGTGTCGGTGGGCGACGACTTCTTCGTGGCGATCCGGCTGCTCGGCGACGAGGTGATGGTGTTCCTGTCGGACGTCACGGCGTCGGTGGACTGGCCCCTCGCCGGCCAGGTCCTGGACTACCTGGACATCCCGATCCCGGAGGACGAGGAGCTCGACCAGGTGCTGCCGGTCGGCGACATGTCGATCTTCGCGGACCTCGGGCTGGACGAGATGGAGCTCGGCGCGATCTCGGGCGACCTGGAGCTCTACCCGGACGAGATGCTGCTCAGCATCGCGGGCCGCGTCGGTTTCGCGCCCGCCTTCGAACGCGCCCTCGACGCCGTCGGGTAACGCGCTACTTGAACCCGTGGGTGAGGGCGTAGGCGTTGAGCTGGGCCCAGTCGTCGCCCGTGTGGGAGTGCTGCGGGTCGAGGCAGCCGAGGGTGAGCGGGCGCGGGACGTCGTAGTGCGGCGCGGTCAGCTTCGGGGCGCTCTCGAAGTCGAGGACCTCGGCGATGTTGCGGGCCGCCGCGTCCCGCACCGACAGCGGTTCGAGGCCCCAGCGCCATTCGATCGCCTTGAGGACGGACGTGTGGTCGTACACCTCGTGGGCGATGGCGCCGCGCCGGGCGCGCGGTGAGATCAGCAGGCAGGGGACGCGGAAGCCGCGCAGGCCGGTGCCGAGGTCGGGGCGCGGGTCGGGGCCGGCGGGCGGCGGGACGTGGTCGAAGAATCCGCCCCACTCGTCGTAGTTGATCACCAGCAGGGTGCGGTCCCAGTTCGGCGAGTCGATGATCGCCGTGTAGACCTGGTTGAGGAAGCTCTGGCCGAACCGGATGTCGGCGAGCGGGTGCTCGTCCTCGGACAGGCCGGGCAGCGCCTCCCCGACGAAGCCGGGCTCGACGAAGCTGACGGCGGGCAGCCTGCCGTGCTTCGCGTCGTCGTAGAAGTAGTTGATGTGGCGGCTGATGTCGAGGTGCTTGAGGCCCCACAGCGCGGTGAACGGCACGTCGCTGAAGTAGTAGTGCGCGGGGATCTTCTTCTCCTTCAGCCGGTCCCAGACGGTGGTGAGCTCGGAGAAGGTGAAGGTGTTGGAGATCCGGTCGGTCTGCCCGGCGTGCTGGAAGATCCGGTTCGGGAACGTGGACGACATCACGGCGGCGAAGTAGCGGTCGCAGAGCGTCCAGTCGAGGGCGGCGTGGCCGTGGAAGCCGAGGTCGGGGCCCTTGAAGTAGCCGATGGAGAAGACGTCGTTCTCGCCGGCGCGCAGCCACCCGTCGCAGGCGCCGCCGTTGTACTCGGTGCGTCCGCCCTCGTAGGAGTGGTCGGGGTCGTTGAACCCGCACCCGTAGGGGACCTTCAGGTGGTGGGTGTCGTGGGCGTTGCCCTGCGCGTCGGTGAACGTGAGGCCGGCCTGCACGCCGTCGGCGCCGGGGACCCAGCCCATGTAGTGGTCGAACGACCGGTTCTCCATCATGACGACGACGATGTGGTCGATCCCCGAGTCGCCGGGGTCGGGGAGCGCCGAGACGGGCGCCCGGACGGTCGCGGCGGCGTCGGCCGCCGTCCCGCCCGTCCCGCCGGCCGCGATGAGCGCGGCGGCACCGGCCGTCCCCGCGAGGAACCCGCGCCGCGTCAGTTCGTCCTTGCCCATGGTTCTCCTCCCGCCCGCCTGGCGGTGAGAAGTATCACGATCATTGGGGCACCAGGGGAAGAACCGCAGCGGTCCACCATGGGACAAAACCCGAAATATCCTCACGACCGAAAGCGCACAAGGGCTGTGACCGCAGCGACCCCGTGGGTCACAATGAGCAGGTGCCGTACTTCGCCGCCGTCTTCGCGCAGAGCCCGCAGGGCTGGGTCGGGACCGAGGCCGTGCTCGCCGAGGCCGAGCACGTCGACGACGTCGCCGACCTGATGCGGGAGGCCGCCGTCGAGTCCTACGGGGACCCGGTCGTCCTGCTGGTCGAGCAGGACGACGACTGGTTCGCGGTCGTCCGGCTCGACGGCGACGACGAGCCCCGCGCGTACGTGTCGACCGTCCGCGAGGACGGGCTCGCCGCGCTGTTCCACCAGCTCGTCGGGGAGGTCCCGGACGGCGACGCCGGCGGCGACCCGGCGCTGCTGGAGGACCTCGGGATCGATCCGGACCAGCTCAGCGACCTGGGCGAGCGCGCCCTGCCGGGGGACGCGCTGCTCGCCGTCGCCGAGCGCGCCGGGTTCGGCGAGGAGTTCGACCGCCTCCGTGACTGACTCCGTGACCGACTCCGTGACCGAACCGGACGAGGAGTACGGCGCGGCGATGCGCCGGGCGCTGGACGAGGCGCGCGCCGCCGCCGCCGACGGCGAGATCCCGGTCGGCGCCGTCGTTCTGGACGGCTCCGGCACCGTGATCGGGACGGGCCGCAACGACCGGGAGCGCAGCGCCGACCCGACCGGGCACGCGGAGATCGTCGCGATGCGCGCCGCCGCGAAGGCGCGCGGCGAGTGGCGGCTGTCCGGCTGCACGCTCGTGGTGACGCTGGAGCCGTGCACGATGTGCGCGGGCGCGTCCGTCCAGGCGCGGGTGGACCGGATCGTGTACGGGGCGGTCGACCCGAAGGCGGGCGCGGTCGGGTCGCTGTGGGACGTCGTCCGGGACCGCCGCCTCAACCACCGGCCCGAGGTGCTCGCGGGCGTGCTCGCCGCCGAGTGCGGCGCGCTGCTCTCCGAGTTCTTCGTACACCGCAGAGTCCGGTAGGCTTCCCCGCGGTGGTGTCGCCTAGTGGACGAGGGCGCACGCCTCGAAAGCGTGTGAAGTGCAAGCTTCCGTGGGTTCGAATCCCACCACCACCGCCACCGGCCATGACCTGGCCGACGCTCGGGGCGGGACTGCGGTCCCGCCCCGAGCGTTTTCTCGTTCGCCGTTCGCTGTTCGCCGCCCGCCGTTCGCCGCTCGCCCGGTCAGCCCGCGGGTCGCTGCCGCAGGGCCGCCGCGAGCCGGCGGGCGTACGCCGCTTCGCTCTTGGCCGCGGTCTCCGACCCCTCGCCGTCGATGATGCCGATGTCGGCCGTGAGATTGTCGACGCGGAACATCAACTGCGGCGCACCGAAGGGGTCGGAGGCGTCGACGTAGTGCGCCTCGTCCCCTACTCCGGAGAGGGGATCGCCACCACCCGCGTTCATCACGGCCGCATGCGCGTTGTCGGCTCCCGACTCCCCGTTCTTCTTGCCGTACCGCTTGAACTCGACGGTGATGCTCCCCCGGTCTGCGAACTCCTTGGGCAGGACCGACCAGGTGCACTGCACCGAATCCTTGGTGCCCGGCGGGCTCTTCGTCGGAGAGACCTGCGCGTCCTCGATGCTGGGCGTCGGGAGACCGGCGCAGGCAGGGGGCGTGGAGAACCTCCCGTCGTCCACCGAACGCCCCATGGGGTTCTCCAGCAGGAACCAGCCACCCGCGACCACGGCGAGGATCCCGGCCGTCGCCAGGAGCCAGGCCTTCAGCGAGATCGGCGAATCCTCGTCCACGGCGACCGTCGGGGGCGCCGGCGCCGTCACGGCCTCCGTGACCGGTCTCGTCTTGAGGCCCGGAGGCGCAGGTGAAGGCGGGGGCAGCGCCGCCCCCTGTCCCTGAGGCGGAACCTGCGCAGGCGGGGGAGCCTGCGCCGGCGGGGGAGCCTGCTGCGGAACCGGCGGCCGCGCCTCTGGCCGGGGCGCGGGAACGGCACGGAGCCGCTCGGCGACGGTGCGGGCGTCCGGCGGCCGGTCCCGCGGATCCTTGGCCAGCAGCGCGTGCACGAGCTCGTCGAGATCTCCGGGGACGTCCGGACGCACGTCGCGCGGCCTCGGCGGATCGGTGAGAACGATCTCGCGGATCAGCGCGTGCAGGCTGTCCCCGCCGAACGGTGTCCGGCCGGTGAGCAGGGCGAACAGCACCCCGCCCAGCGCGTACAGGTCCGTCCGCGGCGTCGGCTCGTGCGCCTTCTCGAACTGCTCGGGGGCCATGTACGCGGGCGTCCCGAGGATCGCGCTGCCGGTCAGCTGCGTGACCTGGTCGGCGTACCGGGCGATCCCGAAGTCCATGACGGTCACCAGGTCACCGGGGCGGGCCATCACGTTGGCGGGCTTGACGTCGCGGTGCACCACGCCCTGCTGGTGGGCCGCGTGCAGCGCGTCGGCGATCCCCGCCGTCAGCCGCCTCGCCCGCTCGACCGGCAGGCCCCGCGGGTGGCGTTTCAGCACCGCGGACAGGTCCTCCCCGTCGAGGAGCTCCATCACCAGGAACAGCAGGTGGCCGTCCTCGCCGGCGTCATGGACGACGACGATCCCCGGATGGCGGAGCCGGGCCATGATCTCCGCCTCGCGGCGGAACCGGCTGGTCAGCCGGGCGTCCGCGCCCGCCGGCGCAGTGAGGATCTTGACCGCGACCGGCCGGCCGAGCCGCTCGTCCAGGCCGCGCCAGACCTCGCCCATCCCGCCGCGTCCCAGCAGGGAGTCGAGCTGGTACCTGTCCGCCAGTCTCAGCCCGGTACGCACTGTCCCTCCCCCTGGCCGCCCACGGGCATCCGATCATGGATACACCGCGGGGCACCCCCTTTTCCAGAGATCGATCAGACGGCCGGATCGCGGCGGGGTCAGCCGACGGTGACGAGGGCGACGCCCGCCACCGCGATCGCCATGCCGACGCGCTGCACCGCGCGGAGCCGCTCGCTGTAGGCGATCCTCGCCAGCAGCACCGTGATGGCGGGGTAGAGCGAGGTCAGCACGGTGACGAGGCTCAGCAGGCCGTCCTGGACGGCCAGGTAGTACAGGGCGTTGGCGCCGGAGTCGAGGACGCCGGACAGCAGCGCGAGGCCGATCATCGTCCGGCCGCTCACCCACGGGCCGCGGTCGCCGCCGCGCGTCCGGAGTGCGATCAGCAGCGCCGTGAACACGACGGTCAGCGTGCCGACGCGGGCGGTGGCGATCGGCCAGAGCCCGGCGCCGTCCCCGGCCGCCTTCAGCATGATGAAGAAGATCCCGAAGCAGGACCCGGACACCAGCGCCATCAGCGGGCCGCTGTCCAGGGGCCGGCGGAGGAGGGAGGCGGTGGCGGACGGCTCGTCCTCCGCGCCCTTCTCCATGCTGACCAGGCCTATCGCGAGCAGGCACAGCAGGACGCCGAGCAGGGCCGTCTCGTCCATCCGCTCGCCGCGCAGCACGCCGACACCGACCGGCAGGACCGCGGAGGCCAGCGCGGACACCGGCGCGACGACGTTCATCGGCCCGCGGGCGAGCGCGCGGTAGAAGGCGATGAGGCCGACACCGCCGGCGAGCCCGCCGAAGAAGCCCCAGGCGAGCGGGCCCGCTGCGGGGGCGCCGCCGGCCAGCAGCGCGGCCCCGACGGCGACGAGCAGCCCCATCGGGGCGGACAGCACCAGGGTCTTCAGCGCGGTGGACCGGCGCGAGACGGCGCCGCCGAGGAAGTCGGCGACGCCGAACGCGACGGCGGTGACGAGGGCGAGGGCGGTGACCATCACGTCCCGCCGATCAGCCGGCTCTCGATCCGGACGTCCGGGGAGATCTCTCGCAGCCGGGCGGCGAGGTCGTCGCCGGCGGCGTGCAGCCGCTCCAGGGGGTACGGGGCGAGGCGCTCCAGCAGGAACAGGCCGTTCTTGGTCGTCTCGGTGAGCCGGGTGCGGACGCACTGCCGCCAGTTCCAGCGCCGGCAGGTGACGCCGGCGTCGTCGCGCCAGACGACCTCGCCGGCGTCCGGGTGCTCCACGGCGGGCTCGCCGCCGGCGACCACGTCGAAGGGCTCGTCGCCGGTGGCCCTGACGAGCCGGGCGGGGCCCTGGTAGGCGTCGAGGTCCTCGCCGCCGATGGGCAGGGCGTGGGCGACGCTGACGGCGTTGTAGGCGTCGACGACCCGGTTGATGGCGGGGAGCGTCTCGGCGCGGCGGAGCAGGGCGTCCACGGAGGGCCGGGTCCGCTTCGGCTTGGCGCCGAACGCCCGGTAGGCCTCGCGCCACGCCTCGACGTGCGGGTCGCCGGCGTCGGCGTGCTCGCCGGCGGTGCGCAGCCAGGCCTCGGACGCCGCGTCGCTGGGGCCGTTGTGCAGGCCTTCGGCGGTCATGACGAGCACGGCGAAGTCGGGACGGAGCTCCCGCACGGCCTCGTCCACGGTGATCCGCTCCAGCATCCCGTTGCTCCCCTTCCGGACGGTCATTTGAGTGAACTCGAAAGTGCATCATACCGACCGACGGGGCGTCCCGGGCAATCCGTTTCCTGCAACACGCGGGCGCCGCCGGTTGTTCTCCGGCGGGCTCACTCGGGATCGGGGAGCGCGCGGACCAGGTCGAGCAGGCGCCGGACGTCCGGCAGGACGTCGACGAGGCCGGCCTCGGCGAGCGCTTCGGCGGCCTGGTCGAAGAACGGCCGGCGGGCGGCGACGATGCGCTGGACGAGGTCGCGGCCGGCGGGGGTGAGGGTGAGGTCGGTCCGCCGCCCGTCGTGCGGCGAGGGGCTGCGGTCGATCCACCCGGCGGCGGTGAGGCGGTCGGCGAGGCGGCTGGGGTGGCCGGGGTCGGCGGCCATCCGGGCGCCGAGGTCGGCGATGGAGACCGGCTGCCCGTCGGCGATGATCAGCAGCGCCTCGGCCTGGACGGCGGTGACGCCGAGCGGGCGCAGCAGGCGGCCGAACCGCCGCTCGACCTCCCGTTGCGCGGTCTTCAGGGCCATGAGCAGTTCGAGTACGGGCTCCACGGGGGGAGTCTATTGCTTTATGTGTCATGACATGCATATGCTCGGCGCCGGGAAAATATGTGTCATGACATGGAAATGGGGCCGCGGATGCGCAGGATCAGGTTCTCCCGGACGCCGGCGTTCGACTTCGAGGCGCTGCGCGGGCTGTGGGCCGCGGCCTACGACGGCGGCGAGTTCGGCGAGGTCGCCGCCGTCATGGCACGGGTCCGCAGGGGCGACTTCGAGTCCTGGTACCGGGAGTGGTCCGCGATGGCGGAACGGGTCGCGGCGCGAGGACGCGCCTACGGCGAGCCCGTGTCACGCGGTACCGCGCTGCTCCGGGCCGCCAACTACCAGCGGCAGGCCGAGTTCTTCCTGGACCCGGCCGACCCGCGCCGCGCCGCGACCGCCGCGTCCGGACGGGACCTGTTCGACGCCGGGCTGCACGCCCTCGGCACGGACATCACCCGCACCCGCATCCCCTACGACGGCGCGGACCTGGAAGCCCTGTTCATGCGCCCTGAGGGCCCGGACTCCCGGACGGTCCTCGTCGTCCAGGGCGGCTTCGACTCCACGCTCGAAGAGCTGTACTTCATGCTCGGCGCCGCGGCCGTCCGGCGCGGCCACTGCGTGCTCATGTTCACCGGCCCGGGCCAGGGGTCGTCGCTGCGCGAGCACGGCATGCCGTTCACCGCCGAATGGGAGCGGCCCACCGCGGCGGTGCTCGACTGGCTGGACGGCGTCGTCGAGCCCCGGCTGCTGGTCGGCGCCGGCATCAGCTTCGGCGGCCACCTCCTCGCCCGGGCCGCCGCGTTCGAGCCGCGCTACGACGGGATCATCCTGTACGACTACTTCCCCGGCATGCTCACCGCGTTCCTGCACAACGTGCCCCGGCCGGTGCGCGGCGCGTTCCAGCGCATGCCCTGGTGGATGCGGCGCGCCGTCCCCCTGTACGGCAGGTTCGACGCCCAGGCGCGCTGGGGGATCGGCAACGCGCTCTGGACGTTCGGCGCGCGATCGCTGCCCGCCCTGATCGACGCGATGCGCCCCTTCGACGACCGCGACTGGGCGGGCGAGATCACCGCGGACAGCCTCGTCCTGCTGGCCGAGCGCGAGCACTTCTACGACCCCGCGCTCGGCCGCGACTTCGCCGCCCGGCTCACCGGCGCCCGCTCCGTGCGCGTCCACACCTTCGCCGAGGCCGACGGCGGGCACCTGCACTGCCAGAACGGCGCCCTCCAGCAGGCGCACGAGGTGATCTTCGACTGGGTCCACGGATTCGAACATTCAGTGGTGACCACGGAGGCGACCCGTACTCCCGCTGGGGAAGGCTAGGACCACGGCGATGGACCGGGGCGGAACGCGCCGGCGATCAGGAAACACCCACTAAGAGGGCGTTTGGTCCTTATATATGGAGAATTTGCAGGTTCTCGTGCGAGCTAGCCGCGGCCGGACAGAGAGATGAGAGATAGCTGTTTT